>DUDC01000012.1 GCA_012959465.1 Planctomycetaceae bacterium | reverse complement strand
GCCGGCGATTGTCGACGTTGTTAATGTGGGCGGCGTGCCGTTGTACCGCCTGGGAGTTCGGGAGTTTTCTGCGCCGTCTGAATTGACTCGAGTCCTCTCTTCATTCGACAACAAATTGGAGGGTGCGTTCGTACGTGTTGCCGACGATGTTCCATTTGGTGCAGCGGCCGCAGCAATTCAGTCCTGCAAAGACGCCCGATACACGAAGGTCTCTTATGTGCCGCTGGTCCCTTAGGAATTATCGTTGTCGGCCTGTGGACACTCTCTGCCTTGGTCGGTCGAGTCGGCTGTTGTTCGTCGGCCTCGCCGTCGTGCTTTTCGCGGCCGCTACAGACGCACGCGGAGACGAGGAGTCGCACAGTGTCGACCAGCTGTTGAAGCGGCTGGGATTGACTCACTTGCGAACCGTCCACTTGGAACAGGTGGTCGATGAGAGTGATCCGTCCGATCCAGACAGTATCGAGATGGCCAAACAGTTGGCAGACTTGTACGCGGCCGAGATGATGCAGGCAGCCGAGGAGGCGAGCAAGTACGAAAGACTGCTTCGACGGGTTCGGAGGCTCATCGAACGGATACCCCAGGCAAAGACTGATTCGCTTGAAGCGATGATGCTGCAAGCGGACTATCGAAGGGCTGAAGCTCTATCGGGCGAATGGCTGGCCCATCGCGACGATGTGGAAACGCGACAGAAGGCAACAAATCTGTTGGCCGTTTTGGCAACCAACTTGGGTGGCCAATACGGTCGTTTGGCAGCGAGAATCGATCGATTGCACGCACAATTAGAGAAGTCGGATGATGAGTCGGAATTGAAAAACATCGAAGCGGAGCTGGCCAGCGTCCGGCCGATCGCCGCTCAAACTGGTTTCTTTGCCGGTTGGGCAAACTACTACCATGGTGTGGTGTCGTCAAGCAAACCATCTCTGGCGAAAGCTCGACAGATCTTCCATCAGCTACTATCTCTAGACAACGAGCCGTACGACGAGCTGGAGGCGGAGTGGTTGGCTCTCGAATCGCCCTGGCGTGCCAGAACCTGGATCGGCCTATGTCTGGTTGAGGCAGCGATGGGAGAGGAACGCATGGCAGCAGTTTGTTTTCGCCTTCTGCGTGAATCGGCTGCGCCGGCAGCGATTCGCGAGCAGACTGATTACTGGCACGCTCAAGCGTTGATGAACGCTTCGTCTTGGAACGCTGCCGAGGCCGTTGCCCGGCGGGCGATGCCTCGATTGTCCGACGGAGCATCTCAAGGAAAAGTCTCACTTTGTACCGCCTTAGTTCGCGGCGCGTATTGCGGCCCTGGACCGATACCTCGCGATGCACTGGCCGAGATGGGCATGACGGGCTTGATTTCGATGCGGCAGTGGTCCGTGTTGCAAGAGGTGATTGCCGAGTACCAGGTTGAGGTCGATAGCGATCGTCCTGGATTTGCTTGGAAGTGGATTCACGGCCATCGACTGCGCGAAAAGGCGGATGCCAAGCGAGATGCGGCGACCTACCGAGCTGCTCGCAACTCGCTCGAAGCGGCGTTGAGCGAGAAACAGGCGAAGAGTGATTTAGGAGCGGCGAGTCAGTGTCGTGCCGAATTGGCCTGGTGCCAGTTCCAACTGGGAGAATTTGAGAAGGCTGCCGTCAACTACGGTCTGGCATCCAGTGGAATGGAACGCAACAGTCCTCGTGCGTCAGAGCAAGCGGCTTGGATGGAGTTTGTTTGTTTCGATAAGTTAGCACGCACTCAAACTCGGTTTGTCAGTTCGATGCGGCGGGCTGCCGACTCGTTGCAAGAGCGGTTTCCGATGTCGGAGTACGCTGACAAGGCCGCCTTCGCGATACGACGCATGTCATCCAATCGAGATCCGAAATCGGCGATTGTTGAGTTGGAGAGAGTACCTCGGAGCGACGATGGATACCTGAACGCTCGTCGAGACATCTGTCAATTGCGATACACAATGTGGCGATCAGCGGAAGGGTCAAAGAAGACCTCATTAGCTCGATCGCTGAAAGCAGATTGGGACCGGTATTGGACGGTGGCTAAATCCGAGTCGGTGTCGAGTCGACTAAGGGTGGGTCTTTGGGCGTTGGAAGCAGCGATTAGCGTTCCATTGGACCCAAATTGGACTCGACAATTGGTGGCGGAACTTGAAATGTTTGCCGCCACGACACCAGAACTGGCCGCGGACTTTCATTACATCGCGCAAATGGAGGCGGCCGTGCGAGGAAATGCGAATGAGCGAGGTCGGCACCTTCGTTGGCTGTTAGAGAATGCCGCCGGCACGCGGTTCGAATTACCGGCACTCATCGTCTCGGCGAAACAGGTCGAGGCCGATGTCAAAGCGGCCGGCGACGACCAAGCCGTTTTGCAGCGGGCCTACGACACTTATCGGAAACTCTCCGAGCGACTCGGTAGTGATCTAGAAACTCTGCGGAGCAAGACAAATGCTCGTGTCGCAATGAGCCGCCTAGCTTACTTCGCCGGGCGACTTGGCAAGAACATTGAAGCAGCCAACCTTTCAACGAAGCTGGTCGAAGCGCAACCGAAGAGTCGCGAGGCGCTCAAGCAAGCGTGCCAGAATTTTATGAACGCGGCCCGTTACGAAGAGGCGCTTCAAACGGCTCGAACGCTTCTGCGCGGTGCGAAGGCTGGCACCGACACGTGGTACGAATCCAAATTGAACCAGCTTCGCTGTTTGAAACACGTTAATCGTGAAACCGGCGGGAAGGTCTGGAAACAGTTCTTATTGTTGGACCCAAAGATGGGTGGGGCTGAGTGGCGCGGGCGATTTGAAGAAGTTGGGAAGGAATTCACGGCCCGATAGTCACGGAATGCCATTTTGTGGGTCGCAGTAGTGGTGTTATTTCGTCTGCCTGACTTAGAATAGACATAGACTGCCCTTTGTTCTCAAAAGCACGCTTTATGTCCGAAAGAGCAAGCGAACAACGATCTTCCAGCACCGATCAAGGAATTCAGGCCTTTCTTGATCGGGCGTCGCCGCTAATCCTTGAGCGGGGAGCGGTCGATGAGGGTGCATTCAATTCTCTGAATGTGATCCGAGAACAAGCCGGATTGGACCGTGTGCAGTTTCTATCCATTCTGGCGGAGATGGAGCGACGGGATGTTGTCCAATTTACTTGGCGACCGACCGACTGGCCGGCACCGGCAACTCCGGACGAGAAGGAGTTTGTTGAGTCGCCGTCGAACGGCCGCTCGAGAGGAACGTCAAGTGACCTGAGCGACGGATCGTCGAGCGTCGAGGCCTCGTCTCTCGCGTCTGATGAAGAGAGCAAATTGCGGCGTTCTCGCCGCCGCCATTTTCAAAAAGAGGCTGCCCGAATCATTGCTCGCCATGGCGAAATGACGTTTGAGTTGCGGGCCGAGTTGATGACCGCTGGTGAGGCGTTGGGGCTATCGCGACGACAAGTCGAAGCGGCAATCGATAAGCTGGCAGCCAGCCATAAAAAGAACTCGCAGGAAGATACCGAGGCACTCATTGCGACGAATTTACCGCAGCCGCCATCCGGTGACCGCGGAATTGTCTTCGTCTCCTCGACGCAACCGTCGCCTCCTCCTGTCGTCGCGCCACCGCCGGTGATCGTACCTCGAGGCAGTACGGTGGACCGCGACGAGCCGATCGAGTCGTTCCAAGGAGAAGCGCGGCGCATCTTGGCAGAAAACCGAGGGATGACGGCCCGCGGTCGGTTGATGTTGGCTGACGCTGCACACGACCTAGGATTGACCGAGTCCGATTTCGACGAAGCGTTGGCGTCATTGGGCGTCGACGTGAAAGAGGCTCTGCCACCACAACCATCGAATGCGGAATCGGTCGAACCGGAGAAGATTCGCCCAGAGGACTCGTACCGAACTTATTTGCGAATTGCGATCGCCGACAAGAAGCTGAGCCGTGGCGTCATCTCGGAGAACGCCGAACGAAAAATGGTGAATGAGGGGTCAAGGAAACTTGATCTTTCCTCCGTGTGGGCTCGCCAACTGCTCCGGGAAGTAGCCCGGCAACTGGATGTTCCATTGGTGTCGGACCAAAAACCTCTGCTTGAAGACGGCGAAGAGGTTCCCATTGTTGCGACGTTTTCGACCCGTGCGAAACCCATTCTAGCTCAGTTTCGAGGTCTCAATGCTCAGAGTCGCGTGCGGCTGTCGGCTTTGGCCGACGAACTCGGTTTGACCGAAGTTCAGCGTCAACAGGCGTTGTCTCTGTTGCAGGCAAGTGCCAGCAACGAATCCGATTCGGCAATCGAAATGCGCAGGGATGCTTACCGCGAGTTTGTCGAGGACTTCTTTGCGGAGATGTCGCATGGGATTCTATCCCCTGCACTAGAGCTAGAGTTGGCGGAGTCGGGCGAAATGCGATACGGGGTCGATCGCTCGTCTGCTGGTGAAATTGTTCGCAGCAGTGCTGAGAATGCTGGCATTGCGACGATCTCGTCGGACCAAGCCTACCGACACTTGGAAAGCCTAATTGGCGAGCAAGTGGGCGCCAACGCGGTTGCGCCATCGGATGTCCGAGAGTTGTTGCATGCCGAAGGCGAACAATGGGGAATCGAACCTGACGACGTCTCTGAGTTGATCAAGGCGAGATGTCAACAAAACCGCCGAAAACGCCAGCGTGAACGGCGAACAACGAATCTAGTCCTGGCATTCGCGTGCTTTGCGGTAGTGATATTGTTTGCCGTGTTCTTTTGGATCGTTGTTTTCGATGCCGAATGGCCACTCCGTCTGCCGGCTAGCGAGCCGATTCATTCGCCAGCCGCGAATGGCGACGATGAAACAGATGTTGTCGATCGCTTGACGCCGGAAAAAGTAGAAACGTGGTGGAGCTCGGATTTGCGGATTCGAGCTGCCAAACTGCGAGGGAAACTCTCGACTGAACATCGCGAGATCTTGGCATCCATTCGCTCCTTGGATGACGACATTCGTGGAACTGCGTACGAAAAGCTGATCGCAAAGTACCATGCTGACGACCTGCCGCTTTCGGTCGAGGTTTTTTTTGTCCGCTGTTTCGCTGAGGACATTGCTACGGACGTGGCTCGGCGATTGGCAGAGGCAATGCTGAATCCGATACCCGCGGTCGGGGTCGCAGTTCCGGAGAACGACAAGGAACTGGCGTTGAACATTCGCGTCATCGACTGGGTGGAGCAGGTCATCGCTGCTGAAGACGTCAGTACAACGCGTGTCGATCTGTTATCCGATGTCGTGCTCGGATCCTTGAGTGTGTCGATTAATAAAGGTATTTCTCGAGACGAACGACGACAAACGCTCAAGACAGCATTGGCCCGGCGACTCTACGAAAACTTGCTCACGCTTGCGACGACTGATCCGTTAAAGGCATTCAAGTTGTCGGGAATCATCGTCGCCATGGCGAGAAAAGAGCTGCCTCGCTTGGAGTTTGATCGGCTCGGCATCAGGTTGTTCCGGTCGACTCTAAAGGAAGAAGGGGTCGATTCGATCGACTTTGATTCGCTGCTGTCGGAGATCATCGGCGAGACCGACGACTCGTCCGTTTTGCGAGAACTTGTCGAGATGCTTCGTACTTCGGAAACTGGTGAAATTCGTGATCTGCTGGAAAGTCGTCTGCTCCGTCGAGCCGGTCTGGCGCCGGACGGCTCTCTAAAAAGTGCGGATCGTATAACGGAAGAGTTGGGGCTGAAAAAAAGTACGGACAAACCGAGCACGCCGGAGGATCGGTGGACGGAGTTGCGTGAACTCATCGAGCCGGCTTTCTCGACGCTTGTTTCCGAACCAAGGAATGTATCGTCAACCATTGAATCGGTCATTCGAGCGAGCTATTTTCAAGCACTGGTGACAGCCATGTTGGTCGACCCGTCGGGTCGGGAGTATCGGAAGCTGGTCGAGCGTGGGGAAGACTCGTTTCAGCCGGACTTGGATTTTGCGCGAGTATTTGGTTTTGAAGGTTCGTCACCGCGTTTTATTGGTGGTAAGAACGTAAAGAGTTATACCGACCGCATTCGTAACAATCGTACGGAGGTCAAACGCCGCTCGGCATTCATGGGCTTGGTGCGAAATGCCGACAGCTTCGATGACCTTGAGCCCGCCTACGCCGAAATTATCGGCGACTATCTGGCGATACGTCGTGACCGCGACGACGTTGAGACGCTGCTACCGCACGTCGATGAAATCACGCACTGGCACAATGTGCGCCTGGCCCTGGGACGTAAACTCGCTGAGGACCCATTCTATAACGACGCAATGCAACTCTTGGTCGAAAAACTAACAGGCCAGCCTCTCGACGCGCCGCAGAACGATCGGTGGGGCGGGCACGCTCAGTTGGCGTTGATCGAAAGTGTCGTACGTGACTTGGAAAAGACGGAGGCCGACACAGGAGAGGACATGATGTCGTCTTTTGCCATTTCCGTCGTGCAGGTGGACAAGGAATTGATCCGTCTGCTGGGTCCAGTGAGCGAATTGGCCGACGACGTGACCCCAGCAGGCACCTCTCGCGCGCTGATTGCTGCCACCGCTGAACGTTTCGCGGTGGACAACAAGTCGGATGAGTATGAAGCCTGGATGCAATCGCTACCACACGAATTGGTGGCAAGTGATTCGCTGGACGTAAACGAATTGCAACGAACTGTCATGTACGATCGAATACGAATCAACACTCTAGCGCAAGCAGCATTGGCTTCGGACGTTGACGCTGACAGAGTCGATGAACTGCGGCAGGCGGCTACAAAGATGGACCGCGAAGCAAACGATGTGATGGACCAACTGGTGGATGGACGAGTTATTCAGCTAAAACTGCTAATGTTGATGATGGAGAAAAGTGTCAAATGAGCAGTATGACAATGAATAACCGTAAGTGGTTGGCCTGCGGTGCGATCATCGTCGCAATGATGATGGCTGGGCCTCGTGAGGCACGAGGTGTAACCATTGTCTTGAAGGGGAGCGACAAGCCGATATACGGTTTCGTTGTGAAAGAAGAGCCGACACAAATCCTTGTTCGCCAGGTGACGTTGAGCGGTTCGCGCGTCGTACCGATCCAACGGAAGGACATTGAGTTTATCAATCAACCGTACGATGTCGATCGCCTGGTGACTCTGAGTCCGGACCAACCCGATGCGTACCGCCGATATGCCGAAGAGCTTGTTGAACAGAAGGTTGATCCAGAGGCCAGAGAGTTGGCGACGCGGCTGTTTCTGTTGGCCGCTTATTGGGACGGTGAAAGGCTTGGGAGGAGTTGTTTGTTGGGGTTGTCGGACCTTGCAACCACAGCCAGCCAGAAGGAGCGTTGCCGAGCCCTCGCTTACCTAATGGACACCGAACATGATCGCTCGCTCTTGGAGGACGTGGTCGAGGAACGTCCTCAGGTCGAGGAACCGGAATCGAATCAAAAGACAGCACTGCGGACATTGGTCGTAGCGTTGGAGCGTGGGCGGGTGCGGCAAGCACAGGGAATTGCCAAACGAAGCAGTCCCCAAGCACTGTTGGCTTCGTATCAGCAGTTTCTGACTCCCGAGGAACTCGAGTTGGCCTTAGCAACTCCGGAAAACGGCGAGTTTTCCAAGGTGTTGCGAACTCGCCTTTTGCGGCTCCGATACGAGTTGATAGCTCAAGATCTTGGATCTCGAAAACGACTTGAGAGTCGACCGACTCGCAAGTGGCACATCGCTCTGCTGAACCCTGACAATCAAGAACCGGTTCGTTCACTTACGTTGGAGGGGATCACGCCCTACGACCCGCGACAATGCCTCTATCGTGATGGGGAATGGGTTCGTTCTTCGAGTACGGATTGACGTCACTTGCCAGCTCGCGGTCGCGGTCACCGCCGAACGCATGGCTTGTCGCCTTTGCCGCCATGTTTCCTGGCGGTACGATAGGGTTATGAACAAGGAAGACCAAGCCAAAGACAAGGCGAATATTGTCTGGCACGAACACACGGTTAGCCGTGAGGTTCGTGAACAGCGTCAGGGCCACTGCGGGTGTGTGGTCTGGTTTACAGGACTAAGCGGCAGCGGCAAGAGCACGGTAGCCAACTTGGTTGATGAACAGCTATTTGCCGCTGGAATTCGCAGTTACGTGTTGGATGGCGACAATGTCCGTCATGGACTCAACGCCGGTCCGGAATCGTTGCGAGAACGACACAGTGAGTTCTTCGCCGCCCGATTTGGACTGGGGTTTTCCCCGGAAGAACGAGAAGAGAACATTCGCCGCGTGGGTAGCGTGGCAGGATTACTGGCAGCGTCGGGCGTGATCACCCTTACCGCATTTGTCAGCCCCTATAGACGAGACCGAGCCTTGGCGCGCGAATGCGTCGAGCGCGGTCGGCCTGACGACTTCGTCGAGGTCTTCGTGGACGCACCCTTGGACGTCTGTGAAACGCGCGACCCGAAGGGACTGTACAAGAAGGCCCGCGCTGGCCTGATCAAGGACTTTACTGGAATTCAAGCACCCTACGAGCCGCCCTCGTCTCCCGAAATTCACTTGGATGCAACGTCTGCTCCCGATCAATTAGCCGAACAAGTGATTCATTATCTTCAACGTACGGACAAGATCGGACCGTCTTAGTTGTTCTCGGAGTTCCAAGGAATGGCAACTATCTCGGCGTTCATGGAGCGTCACTTCCGGCATTTCAATGCTCGTGAGACACTGGCAGCTGCTCAGGGTTATCGGGATTTTCTCGACAATGGTGGACACATGCTGGTGTCGCTTGCCGGCGCGATGAGCACAGCCGAGTTGGGGATCTCGCTCGCGCAAATGATTCGCGAGGACAAGATTCATGCCATCTCCTGCACGGCAGCCAACCTGGAAGAAGATATTTTCAACCTGATTTCTCATCGCGAATACCTTTCGATTCCCAACTACGGCGACCTGACGCCCGCCGACGAAACAAACCTACGAGACAGGGGATTTAACCGGGTGACCGACACGGGCATTCCGGAATCGGTATTTCGCCATGTAGAAGGTCACTTGATCGAGCGTTGGGTCGACGCAACCCGTCAAGGGGAACGGTTTTTCCCCTACGAGTATCTTCAGCAGGTGCTGGAAAACGACAGACTCGTCGAACATTATCAAATACCGGCGGATCAGAGTTGGGTACTCGCGGCCCTGGAAAAGAGAATCCCCATTTACTCGCCCGGTTTCGAAGACAGCACGATGGGGAACATCTTCGCGGCGCGCGTCATGGAGGGTACAATTCCTCATCACGGCTGCGTAAGAAGCGGTACCGAACAGATGGAACACCTTGTCAACTGGTACTGTGAAACAGATGTTCATCACCCAATCGGTTTTTTTCAGATTGGTGGTGGCATCGCCGGTGATTTTGCGATCTGCGCTGTCCCGTTAATTATCCAAGACCTGCAACGGGACGTGCGGTACTGGCAGTATTTCACGCAGATTTCTGACTCGACCGCATCGTACGGATCGTATTCTGGAGCGGTACCCAACGAGAAAATCACTTGGCACAAACTCGATGAAAACGCACCAAGCTACGTCATTAATTCGGACGCCAGTATCGTGGCCCCACTGATTTTCGCGTACGTTCTGGGCGAGTAGGTGGCGGATGCCAAACCGATTGTGTTACGTGCGGGTGAAACTTGGGCAAAGCATGGTAGTTTTTTGCTCGCTGCCCGCCTAGTATGTTGGTTGCTAACGACAATGCGCGTTCCCGACAATTGAGAGATGTCCTGATGAGATTTCTGCTTGCCGCGACTTTGATTGCATCGATCCAAGCTCCCATACTCGGCCAAGAATGGACCCGATTTCGCGGCCCGAACGGGGCAGGGCAGAGTGAATCGATATTCCCTGCCAAGTTCAATCCGGCCAATTATGCCTGGAAGAAAAAGTTACCCGGTGCCGGCCATTCATCGCCCGTCTTGTGGGGCAACAAGCTGTTCGTCCTCGGTTCAGATCGAAAGACGGCGACGCGAATGGTTATCTGCATGGATGCCAAGTCGGGCGCCGAGCATTGGGCAAAGGTCTACTTATCGGAAACGCATAAACTGCATTCCCGTAGCAGCTACGCCTCGTGTACTCCGGCTGTGGACGAACAGAGAGTCTACCTTGCCTGGTCCACCCACCGCACAACAACGTTCATGGCGTTGGATCATGACGGAGAGGAAGTTTGGAAACTAGACTTGGGGCGGTGGGTTGGTTCACACGGTTTTGGTACCTCGCCGATGCTCTACAAAGACACGGTTATTCTCCACAATTCGCTGCAAGTCGATCAGCTCGATCCTGACCAAGGCGAACCGGGCGAGGGTTTCATGCTGGCAGTCGACCGCAAATCGGGGAAGGAGATTTGGCGTTCGCCGCGACCGGGTGCTCGCGTCTGCTATAGTGTCCCGGCGATTTATCAACCACCGGATGGCGGAGCCGAACAGTTGATTTGTTGTGACACGAAAGAGGGGATATTCAGCCTCAATCCGCTAAATGGCGAGCTGAATTGGAAGACCGAAGGGTTGATCAAGATGCGTTCAGTCAGTTCGCCTGTCATTGCCGGCGGACTGATTTTGGGATCAACGGGTTCTGGAGGAGGTGGTAACTATGTGGTTGCCATTCGTCCGGGAAACAAACCAGAAATTGCCTACCAGATCCGACAAAGTGCACCGTATGTGCCGACGCCGGTTGCTTACAACGGACTGTTGTTTCTGTTCTTCGACAAGGGCGTCGTCAGCTGCGTTGACTTGTCGACGGGATCAGTGTACTGGCGAGAACGGCTCTCAGAAGGATTCTCCGGGTCACCGATTCGCGTTGGCGACAAGGTGTATTGTATTTCGGACGTCGGCGAGTTGATATGCGTCGCTGCGAGCAAACAGTTCAAGATGCTAGGTGAGTCAAACCTCGGTGAGCCGAGCCGATCGACGCCGGCTGTCCACAAGGGCCGCATGTACATGCGCACCAACTCCCATCTGATTTGTGTCGACCAATCGTCATCCTAGTTGGACAGAGGGCGGAAGAGTATACGACGAAACCTGCGCCCGTTGGTTGGTTCGTGAATGGGCTCGGAGGCCCGCGTAGGTCTAGTTCTGTACAACGTCCTCGGAGAGGCAATGTTGCAATGGTTCCTCAAAGCTCTGCAGCGCTGTGAACGCAGATAGCCATCCCGAGTTTTGGATTGACGTTGGTGGGACTTTCACCGATTGTATTGCCCGGTTTCCCGACGGCACTGTGCGACGGCACAAGACTCTTAGTTCCGGTTGTATTCAAGGGGTCGTTGGGGCCGGTAGCGATTCCACTCGACTGCTTGACCCGAATCTAGCAGGAAGCGTTCCGGCCTTGTGGCGAGGATACCGTTTTCAGCTGTTTGACGACGGCGGGTTTGAGATCGCTTCGGCCATCGTTGCCGACTTCGATCCGACGCAAAGGGCTTTGGTGTTTTCCGAGCCGTTAGCGGTGCTGCCCCGGCCCGGACTGCGATACATGTTGGCGACCGGCGAACATGCTCCGCTGGTAGCCATTCGATTCCTGCTTGGCCTTCCTGCCGATGTGGACATTGGCGTTGTCTCGGTCAAACTCGGAACAACTCGAGGAACGAACGCGTTATTAACACGTACCGGCGCACGTGTCGGATTGCTCACGACCCGTGGACTTGCCGACGGTCTCGAGATTGGTCACCAGAATCGGCCCCGTTTGTTCGAGCTGAATATTCGCAAACCAGAGCGACTCTACACTCAAGTCTGTGAGGTGGACGAGCGACTGGCAGCCGACGGTTCGGTCCTGATTCCACTCGACGAAGAAGGCGTTCGCAACAACTTACTAAAGCTGCAGCGCGACGGAATCGAGACGCTTGCCGTCTGCTTGCTTCACAGTTATGTCAACTGTTCACACGAATTGAGGATTCGTGAGTTGGCGCGACAGATCGGTTTCCGTCATGTGAGCGTTTCGCACCTGATTGCTCAGACGTTAGGATGGATCGGTCGTAGCGATACAACCGTAGTCGACGCCTACTTGTCACCCATCTTGACGAACTACATCGATGAAATTCGCAGCGCGTTAGGTCCGGAGAGCCGACTGCAATTGCTGACTTCGGCCGGTGACCTTGTCGGTGCCGATCGTTTTCAGGGTAAAGACAGTGTTCTATCGGGCCCAGCGGGTGGTGTCGTCGGATTTTCATCCGCGGCTCAGCTGGCCGGTTTTTCGCGGGCTATTGGTTTCGATATGGGTGGGACCAGCACGGACGTGTCGCGATTTGACCATGGATTTGAACGCCAATTTGAAACGGAAAAGGCCGGCGTTCGCATCGTTTCGCCGATGTTGGCGATCGAAACCGTCGCCGCCGGTGGTGGGTCGATCTGCAGTTTCGATGGCGTCACACTAACGGTTGGGCCAGAGAGTGCCGGTGCCGATCCGGGGCCAGCTTGTTACGGTCGTGGTGGGCCGCTTACGCTAACCGACGTAAACTTGGCGTTGGGGAAATTACAAGCGTCCAAGTTACCGTTCTCGCTGGAACACGATGCAGTCGACCGCCGATTGGACGAATTGTGTGATCGCCTGCTTGAGGCGGGGCACGTGTATACGCGCATCGAGCTTGCCGACGGTCTGCTGCAGATCGCGAATCACAATATCGTACAAGCCATTCGATCGGTTTCGGTGGCTCGAGGTGCTGATCCGCAACAGTACATTCTGGCCGCATTCGGCGGTGCTGCCGGGCAACATGCCTGTGCCGTGGCCGCTGCGTTGGGTATGGACAAGATCTTGTTGCACCCAGATGCAGGGATATTAAGTGCTTGGGGCATCGGTGCTGCTCGAGCCGCGCAACACACCGAACGTGCCGTCTATCAGAACCTGACAAAATGCCACTCGGATCTGTCCGTATGGTTAGACGGTCTGGCTGTCACGGCGACCCAAGCGTTGTACAAGGACCTCGGTAGCGAACCGCACGTCACGATCCGACGATGGGTAGACGCCCGCTACTCCGGTACACAAGCGTGCATGGAAATTGCGGCGAGCTCGTTGGACGATTTGGGCGACCGATTTCAAGCCCTGCACCAACGTCGTTTCGGGTATCGGCGAGAATTGCCCGTCGAAGTCGTGCGAATCCGCGTTGAAGCGATCGATGCCACCGCTCGGGTTGAAGCAACGAGTCGTGAAGTCGATCACCGAATCGCGGAGCAAGTCGATACTGTACACGTTTGTTTTTCCGGTACGTCTCAGCCTACGTCTATTTACCATCGTGATTCGTTGCTGGCAGGTGATGTAGTGAATGGGCCCGCCCTTGTTGCCGAGACTCATGCCACGACCGTCATCGACCCAGGTTGGCGAGCAAAACGACTTTCCAATGGAGAGTTATTGGTTGAAAAACAGAGCCAGGACGATTCACTGAGAGAAGTGTTGGACGCGGAGGCACCAGACCCGGTTCACCTTGAGATTTTGCACAACCACTTTGCGACGATCGCTGAACAGATGGGAATTGCCCTGCGGGACACATCGGTCAGTGTTAACGTCAAGGAACGGCTTGACTTCAGTTGTGCCTTATTCACGTCCGAAGGAGATCTCATTGCCAACGCGCCGCATGTTCCTGTCCACTTGGGCGCGATGTCTGAAACGGTCAAGGCGATTCAAGTCGCGTTTCCGACGATGCAAGTCGGCGATGCGTTCATCAGCAACGATCCATATCAAGGAGGCTCGCATCTGCCGGACATTACGGTCGTGTCTCCGATGTTTCTCCCACCTGACACGCGTCCGGCATTTTTTACGGCAAGTCGTGCACACCACGCCGAGATTGGCGGAATAGTGCCTGGGTCGATGCCGCCCTCGTCGAAAACGCTGGAAGAAGAGGGCGTGTTGTTGTCGAGTCTTCAACTGTCAAAACAAAGTGTGCCCGACTGGACCGGTTTGTCGGAACGACTGACTGGAGCTCGTTTTCCGTCTCGAAACGTCGACGATAATCTGGCGGACATTGCGGCTCAATTGTCTGCGAACCATCGCGGAATCAATGGGCTTGAGGAGATGGTTCGGCTGTACAGCGAGAATGTCGTTCGTTGCTATGCTCGCCATGTCTTGGCGGCATCGGCCAAGAAGATGCGGAGAGCCCTTTCACGAGTGACGCCGGGGATCCGGGAATTCCACGATCGAATGGACAACGGTGCGGTCATCTGCGTACGGGTTGAATTTCGCGGCGAAACGGCTCGCTTGGACTTTTCCGGTACATCGGCGGTGTTGAATAACAATATGAATGCAAATCGGGCCATAACAACGGCCGCGGTGATGTACTGTTTGCGTTTACTGCTAGACGAAGATGTGCCTCTCAATCAAGGCGTCTTGGAGCCCGTTGAAGTCGTGTTACCCGAGTGCTTCTTGAACCCAACTGCCGGGACCAGTCCTGCAACTTCGCCGGCAGTGGCGTCTGGCAACGTGGAGACTTCACAGCGCATCGTCGATGTAATCCTCGGTGCATTTGGCCTCGCGGCTGCCAGCCAAGGGACGATGAACAACTTGACATTTGGCAACGAGCGGTTTGGCTACTACGAGACGATTGGTGGTGGCGAAGGCGCGACGCCGCATGGAGATGGTGCATCTGCTGTGCACACGCATATGACCAACACGCGATTGACGGACCCGGAAGTACTTGAGTTTCGACTACCGGTGAGGTTGTGGAACTTCGCGATCCGACGCGGTTCCGGTGGCGATGGCCGATTCCGGGGTGGCGACGGACTAATTCGGGAGATGGAGTTCCTTGTACCGCTTCAAGTCGCACTGGTAGCCGGTCGTCGGCCGCCTTACGCGCCGTACGGTGTCGATGGCGGAGAAGCAGGAGAGAGCGGCGAAAGTCGGTTAATCCGTCACGATGGCGAACAGTGCTTACCAGCGACCACTGAATTCAACGTCGTACCCGGTGATCGGTTGCGGATTAGCACTCCTGGCGGTGGCGGGTGGGGATCGGCCAGACGTGAATCGCAACAACGGTTGTGTTTGTCCCACGCGAAATCAGAGCAATAGGAAGGATCGTATTTAACGGGATTTCCACGGATTTTTCGTGGGCTAGAGTTGGGGGTTGGCTGGAAGCCAACCAGTCGACCGGCCAACAACGTGCCAAAGCAAATGGGGAATCTTCTATTGTTCACCCAGTTTCAAATCTGCGAATGTTCGGTGTTCTACGTCTTCGTGCACGTTAACTCCGGTGACTCCGTTTTCTTCGCGTAGTCTTTCCCACGAGTGGCGTCGACGACAGTGACGACGCCACCGACGGTCATCAGCGCTGCGGCCAAGTAATAGGGAAACGTCAGACTCAGTTTGAGCAGGGGAATACCGATTCCCGAGCCGACAATACGTGCGAGCGAGTTGGCGCTTTGGCCGAGGCCCATTGCTATGCCTTGTTTTTCCGGATCGGTGCGACGAGACAATAGGGAGCTCAGCGATGGTTGCATGAACGAGAAACCAGCGACAACGATACCGAGCGCCACAAACAGCAGTGCAACGGATTGGCTGGAGATTGCGGCGATCATCAAGAAGAAACCGACCACCTCGGCGGCAGCCCCTGAGGCCGCGAGGACTCCCTCGTGCACTTTGCCGGCAAGCCGTCGTACGATACCGCCTTGAACCAGGGCCAACGTGAATCCGATGAAGGCGTAGGTCAAACAGACGCCACGCCACGAGAATTGGAAAGGAGAATCGGCATTGGCATCGTCACTTCCTTTGATCACCAGTGACAGAGTCGTTTCGAAGTTGGCGAACGAGAAGACGCAGATGAACGTCGCCAGCAGAATAAGCCCTACGGACGGGGCAGCAATTGCCAAGCGAAACTTGCTTAGTTGAAGCCAACCGCCGCCACTTGCCGGCTGACTTTCCGCGTTACGCGACTCCGGCAGCATGAAGATCGCCATTGCCAATGCGATTGCCGAGAGAATTGCGGCGCAATAACCGGGCCATGGCCCAGGTTCGGCGGTGGCATTCGGAACGGCAAGGAAACCGAGCAGTGGCCCAAACGTGAAGCCCATCCCGAATGCCATTCCGATCAATGCCATTCCTCTTGGACGTTGTTCCAGAGTGGTCGTGTCGGCGATATAGGCTTGAGCCGTACTGATGGTAGCGCCGGCGATTCCCGCGCCGATACGCGCGACAAATAGCAAAGTAAAACTCTTCCAAACGGTCGCCAGGCCGAAAAGGAAATAGAAGATGACGGAACCAGTAAGGCCCACAATCAACACCGGGCGACGTCCGAATCGATCTGAAACCCGCCCCCAGATCGGTGCAAAAATAAACTGCATGGCCGAAAAGACGGCCATCAACAGGCCCAGTTGTATTCCTGAATTGTCCAGCGTGAAGTGGTTAGCGTAGATCGGCAGGAGAGGAAGAACCATGCCGAAGCCCAGCAAGTCGATGAAGACCGTCAGGAAGATGACCAACAAAGAGCCTTTTTGCGGGCTTGGTTTCGACATGAGCTGATTCACGAGAGGATGTTGGGCAAAAAGAAGAGCATGGCGGGCAGCGGACCTGTCGTCAAGCCAGTCGTCTATCGATGGCCGCGCGTTACGAGGTTTCTTCCCGACGGTCGACGAACCGTTTTCCCTTGGCCTCGAAGCGAGGTAGCGACCCGATTTCAACAGTCGCGACGTCGACCCGCAGTCCCAATTTTAGTTGCACTTCTTTGGCAACGCGATCAGGATCGTTCAAACGGTCTTCAATCTCGATACTCAACTGGTCCATCGGCCCCTTGCGAAACACAGTAATTCGGTACTCGATGATTTCTGGAAAACCACGCAGGATCTGCTCGATCGAGCTGGGAAACACGTTCACACCACGAATAATCATCATGTCGTCAGCCCGCCCGAGGACTCCGCCTTCCAGGAGCACAAATCGATTTTGGGACTCATGATTCCACGACGGTCGCACGAGGTCGCCCGTCCGATAGCGAATCACTGGCGATCCGACGCGTCCCAAGGTAGTCAGAACCAGCTCAGCGATCTCTCCTTCGCCAGCCGGTTTGCCTGTTTCAATGGAAAGAAACTCGGCGATGAATTCGGCTTCATTGACGTGCAGGCCCTGCCGCTCGCGATCTGCATACCCCCATGCACCAACTTCGGAGGCGCCACTATGATCGATGACTTCCGCGTTCCAAGCGTCTTCGATACGTCGCCTCGTGTTGGGGACGCTGCCGCCTGGTTCCCCGGCAACGACGATCCGTCGCACGTCCATTGTCGTCGGGTCGATTTGGTTTTCCGTTGCGACATCGGCCATGTGCATCGCATAACTGGGCGTACAAAACAAGCAAGTCGCCCGATGTGCGCGGGCAAGTTCGAGTCGAGCGAGCGTGTTGAGTCCTCCGGCTGGAATCACCAGGGAGCCTCGTGCGGCAACGGCGTCAAAGGCACTCCAAAACCCGACGAAGGGGCCAAATGAAAACGCCATCATCACGCGGTCTTCGGGACCGATGTCGGCCCGATCGAGCACATACTGCCAACAATCGAGCCACCACAACCAGTCCTCGTCGGTATCGACCACGACCAATGGCCGGCCCTGCGTTCCCGACGTGCGATGGAAACGAATGTAGCGTTCCAAGGGATACGTGCGATTGGCCGCGTAGGGCCCGCCTTCCGGGTTGCTCAACAGGTCTGTCTTAAAAGTAAACGGCAGTTGATCAAGTTGCTCAAGTGATTGTAAAGGTAACTCGACACCTGCAAGCTTGTCAGCGTAGAAGCGATTGTGAGGCAACATTGCGGCCAGCAAAACGTTCAACCGCTTACATTGATGCACGGCAAGTTCTTCGGCTTGCAGTTCTTCGAGTCGTCTACGGTCAATTCGAGTTGTCGTCATGTTCGCATTTCCGGTATTCCGTGTCCGACTGTGGCGTCGCAACTCCAACCGATTACCGGCGGGATTATCCGCTGAGTGAACGAAGTGCCGCAATCAACCGTTCAAGTTCAATGGATGTGTTGTAGTGAACGATTCCCAGCCGGACCATGCCCTCTGGTTCACATCCTAATAATTCGCTCAATTCCACAGCGTAGTAGTTCCCATGCCAAACGAAAATTCCACTCTTGGCAAGCTGTATGGCTACTTCGGTCGCCGTGAGTTTACTGTGTGTGATAGAGATTGTCGGCATTCGCTCAGCGACACGAGCCGGGTCGGAAATCCCCCAGATGCGGATGTCCGGCAATTCACTTATCGCTTGAATCAGGTCAGTCGCCAAGGTCGATTCGTGTCGTTCGATTGCTGAAAAAGCGGTCTCCAAATGTTCTCGCCGCGAATGTGACGCGCCGAGTTCCTTTCCAATGGACACCAAGTAATCGATGGCGGCCATGGTTCCGACAATCGACTCGTGAGATTGTGTGCCAGTCATCCATCGGCCGGGCAGGTCGTCGGACGCTGGACGCAATTTGTACGGGAGAAGGTCTTCCAGGATCTCGCGACGGCCCCATTGGATCCCCAAATGCGGACCGAAGAATTTGTAGGCTGAACAGGCCAGGAAATCGCAGCCGAAAGCCTGAACATCGATTGCGCGATGAGGTGCATAGTGGACTGCGTCAACGAAAGTTAGGGCTCCAGCGGATCGCACCCATTGACAGATTTCGGCTATTGGGTTGATGGTGCCAACGGAATTGGAAGCGCAGCCGACAGCGACCAGTTTCGTTCGCTCGTTGAGGTAGTTTTTTAGCTGCTCCAGATCGAGCGTACAGTCATCGACGTGAACATCGACGATCCGCACGGTGGCGCCAGCGTCGTTGGCAGCGAGAATCCAGGGCCGGAAATTAGCGTCGTGATCCAGACGAGTCACGATAACTTCATCGCCAGGTTTCCAAGTTCGCGCCAATGCTCGAGACAATGACATCGTCAACGATGTCATATTTTGTCCGAATGAAATCGTTGTCGGATCAGCGGCATTGAGAAGATCGGCGCCCGCCTGGTGGGATTCGTCGAGCCAACGGTCACTCTCTACACTTGTATCGAACAGACCACCGTGGTTCGCATTGCACCGAACAAAGTACTCGGACATCGCGTTGATGACGCACTGTGGTACTTGCGTGCCCGCAGGGCCATCTAAGAAGACCGACTGCATACCATTTCGCCGTCGTTGCAAGGCGGGGAATTGGTCGCGATGTTTCGCGAAGAAGTCTGCAAGATTCATAATGGTGCCGGCTTTCCATGCTATCTGCCCGCGAGCGGGACGAATTGCTGCACTGGGACGTCACCGTGTTTCGTCGGTCGGGGAAGTCGTGTTTGCGGCATCGGTATCGTCCACCGCATCGGTCGTGTCCGTTGCTTCACTGCTTCGGTCGGCGCCGGACTTTGTCCGCGACTGAATGACCTCGTCTCGACCGAGCATGATCTGTTGATAAGAATCGTCCGATATGACGTAGTACCAAGCTCCGAAACGATCATTCAGTGCCAGGACGAGACGGCGGGCAGTGGATAATCCGTCGTTGCGGAGATCCAATTGTCGCTGGTACTCCTTTTCGATGCGTTGGCGTTGCGCCGCAATCGCTTCGACGTCATCACCGTCTTTCGCCACCGGTAAAGTGGGTTTTGGTGGCATTGGTGATTTGCTGTCATCCAATTCCGCGGTGACCATCAAGACCCGATTTTGTTCTCCCAATTCGGAGATGTTCTTGGCCGTGATTGCGCCAAACTTAAGGATGTACCGAACGCCGTCCCGCATCGTGACAATGGCCTCCCCATTATCAGCCAATAGGCGTGGAACGGTCTCTGATCCAACCGTGCCGCCACGGAATCCAAGTGATTTGAGTGATTTCTCGAGTTCATCGATTTCAGCTTGAGTCGCTTGAAACCCACCGCCCAAGCCCTGGGGTTTTGGTCGCACGTCGACAATTGCCAGATCATCCAACGCCTTCTTCATTTTGTTGAGAGCGACAACGTTGAGCTCTTCATCTGGCGTCAGACTTCCGTCCGTCTCTTGTCCCTGCTTGTAGGTCACCATACGGCCGGTGGTCCATTTCCCTCGCAGAGGATCCCATTGAATATCCATGATGGAGCGATTGACCAAACGGGTGCCTTCTTCCGTCTCGACAACTGAGTAGTCGCGTAGCTGAACGTTCTGAAGGTCAAGAGTCGTTACTTGAAGCAGATCTTTTTCGATCCAGTCATTGAAGTCCGTAGAGAGAATGGAGGGATCGACTCGCGTGACGAGTACGAGATCCTGCCCTAATTTGCGGACGAAACGCTGGGTTGGGTCTGCCTTATTTGCTTTGCCGATCACCAACGCGACAAGTTCATCTCCTTTTCGATCCTCGATCTTGACCAGTATTCCAACACCATCCTCACCAGCGTTATCAGCTGTTGGTTCAAGCACGCCGAAGTACTCGTGTTTTTTCGCCGTTGACGGGGCAATATCGAGGATCTTCTGACCAATAAAAAGAGTGCTGACATCACGGACGCGATATTCCGCATCCGCCGGATAATTGGCGTGGGACGGGATGGTCCACGATCCCCCAATGTTCCGTACTATTTTGAAGCGGCGAAGCTCTCCCGATTCCGTGTCCACGTTCACAATTTCCAAGCTGGCTGCAATGCCGGGATCGTCAAAATCAACGAGCGATTCGCCGACCAGCAGTTCAACTTCGCTTCCGTCGAATTCCGCTTGTTTAGGCCGCGTAACGGTAGCCAGTACGGTCACTGCTAAAGCCAACGCGACTGCGATTGAGGTTTTTTTTCTTTCCACCGGGCTAACTCCCGTTCAATAATTCTGCGTAATTGAACTCGTTGGTGTTCGGGCCATGAAATCGGCACGAATCTGCATGCTAAAGTAACCGCTCTCGATCGATTCCCTCTCGCTCTCTCAGTCGCCGCCGCACAAAGACAAGTAGTCCCACAATGAGTGGCGGAATAGGAGGAATCACAGCCGCATAGACTTTGAACCGATTTTGGATGGCTAGAATATCCAAATCCGCCTCGCGACGAATTTCTTTTACAGCCTCATCACGCTTCCTCGCCAGTTTCTGTTCTACGCGTTGCTGTCGGTCCCGGTTGATGACCTCCTGAGTCTTCCTCAGGTAGTCCAAGTCACGTTGTTGTGCCAGGTCGGGGTTTTTTTCCGACTCGAGGTCAAGGAGCTTCTGTTCAATCGTCTTTTGCCGTTCGGCAATTTGATCTGTAGCTATTGCCATCTCGCGATCGTACTCTTCGAGAAACTGGTTTCGTTGCTGTACTTCTCGGTTACGTGATCTCTCGACTTCGTCTTCAATTTTTCTGAGCGTAAAATACTGCGGCGTGTGACCGCGAATTGCGATGTACTCGTCATCGCCAGTAAGTTCGTCAACGATGTTCAGCAAGAAAGCGACGTTTTCGAAGCGGAAATTGACCTGTTCATCTTGGCCGATATCGCCCGGACGAGCCCGCAGGAATAGAAAAATCGAGGCAAGGAAATCAACATCGGCGACGTAAACGACGTTGATCGACGTGTCCAGCTCCGGCGTGGGACTCTCGGCACTCGCATTCTTATCTTTTTTGAGCGTGGCCGGATCGACACCGCGGGTCACAATCCTTGCCGCGATCGTGTGCGAGCGCTGGTCGGGTGCTCCGAGAGCTTGGCCATAAAATTCGTTTAACTGACGGGAGTTTTCGCCTGCCCGCATGTAGATTTCCCGCAAGACCATAGCCGAAACGGTCCCCGACATGCTGCCCGTACTGGCCAACGGAATCAGCTCGGTCACTCGGTTGCCCGCTTTCTTTTCAATCGTACCGGGGAACGGAAAGTAGATTTCGGTAAGGCCTTTCGTAATCGGGTCGTTCTGATTGATCGCATCGGCGCCTCCCGGCGCGTTGGGTGACACAAAAATTTGTGGCGGAACGGACATTTCGCGAACGCTGGCGTAGGGAGAGAAGTATTGCCAGGCGATGTTCGGTTGGAAGCCACCGGACCCGGTCAATCCGCCGGGTGAGCTGATGCCCAGTGCGTCCCACAGTTTCCGGATGTCTGCTTTGACCAGCACGCCCATTTGCGGTACAGCGGGAACACGTTGCTCGCCGGTGGGGGCGACTGCTGATCCCATTTCCGCCGGCAAGGGGTCCTCAAAAATGGCGGTTGGCTGACCGCGGCGCACCGCGTCAATCAAGTTCTGCATGCCAATCGGATCAAGGGACGATGGCTGAACGACGAGTAGGGCGGCGTACTTGTCTTGTTCGATTGGCGTCGCTGGATTGACAATATCGACATCGTATTGTTTTTGGAGCTCCGTAATAAACAGCTCACGTCGCATTGGTTGCAGGCCTTCTGCGGTCATGATCGGATCACCAAATATCCTGGCATCCGTGCGGACGATCCCAAGCAGCGGTCGCGATGCTCTCTGGACCGTGTTGATCGAGCGAATCAGTTCGTATTCGACCGGGATCCCGTATTCAAAGAAAGGAACGACGACCCTTTCCATGCCGCAATTGAATGCTGCGCCCATGATCACGGCTTCCGATTTGAGCACGCCTCGCGATCGACTTTGGAGTGACCGAGGGGTGATGCGATACCGCTCTTCGGCCAGGTGCGTCTGTTCGCTGAAGGGCTGTAAATCGTTGTGGATCCGCACTCGAATGTTCGTGCTGTACGACGCGAACTCGTTCAACATTGTGATCAAGTTATGTTTCGTTTGTACGTGAGATTCGGGGACGTCGCGACTGATGAAGGCTTCGATTTCGATTGGATGTCTCGGGTCGAGATCTTTGAGGATTTCAATCGTGTCCGGGGAGAGTGAGCTGATTTGTTCCTCGGTGGCGTCCAAGCGGAAATCGTGATTGGTGAAGAAATAGGTCATGCCACCAAAGGTGACCATCATCGCGGCAATACGAATCAGGTAGTGTCCGATTCGAGCGATGCTGTCTTTGCCTCCGAACCAGTGCCGAGTAGCGATCAGGATGATACTGATGTAGAGACCGACGGCGATTATTCCGGCGAAGTAGACGACCGAGGAAAGGCTGACTACACCACGTCCAAAGTCGTCAAACATCGCCGAGACGCTCCAGGACTTGATAAGGCGGCTGGCGCCCTCGTAGGGAATGATCGTGTCGATATTAGCGGCAAATGCGAGCGGAGCATTGAAGAGGACACCCAGTATAAAACCAACCGTAAGATTCTTCGTCCAAAATGAGGCGATCATGCCAACCGCAATCATCGCCAAGCCGGTTAACCAGTAGCCAAAGTACGTCGCGCACAATAGGCCCTGATCGAGCAGACCATAGGTCAACGACACCAACACCGCGTAATGGGAAAGTTGTGAAAAGACGAGCGAACACGTATAGATCGCCGCGGCTGCGCAATACTTACCGACGACGATGTCAAAATCGTCCGCCGGCAAAGTCAGAAGCAACTCGTCCGTTCCCTGGCGACGTTCATCGGCCCATAAACTCATCGTGATCGCCGGTATGAAGATCAACATGATGTAGGGCAGAAACTTGTTGAGTTGATTGAGATTCGCCAGATTGGAATTGAAGAATCCGTGCGGCCAAAACGCGGCTAATGATGTCAAAAGAACGAAGAGGCAGAGAAAGATATAGCCGGTCGGATTCATGAAGTACCCGACAAAGTTGCGTTTCAGGACGGCGAAAGCTGCTTTCTTATAGACGGACAACGGTAGGAGCACCAACAAGCAGGCTGCAAGAAACAAGGCATCCACAAAGACCAGGTAAATGATCTCAAGTAACATCGACGTGACCACGTTAGCTCACTCCTGTTGTAGCGAGAAGGTGCAATCGGGGATGGGAATTAATTCCTAGGCTTCGGGCGCCGATTGAGCCGTTCTTTTCCCCGTAAGGGCCCGGAAGGCCTTTTCTAGATCGCCGTATTCGTTTCGTAACTCGTCAATCGAACCATCGTAAACTAATAAACCCTCGTTGATCATGACCACTCGCGAAGCCATTGATTCCACTTCTTGTAGTATGTGTGTTGAAAGTAAGATCGTTTTTTCTTGGCCCAGACGCTGCATCGTGTCGCGGACGCCGCGTATCTGGTTGGGATCCAATCCGGCTGTGGGTTCGTCGAGTATCAAGACATCCGGTTCGTGGAGCATGGCCTGCGCCATGCCGACTCGTTGGCGATAACCCTTGGAGAGTTTACTGATCGGCTTGTGGACGACGCTACCCAAGTCGGTCAGTTCGATCGCCGCTTGGACGGCTTCCCCGCGTCGATCGGGCGCCATGCCGCGCGCTTCGGCAAAGAAATTGAGTAGACCAAAAGGCGTCATGTCCGGGTAGAGCGGGCCGTTTTCAGGAAGATAGCCCAGGTGTTTGGAGCCCGAGATACGGTCCGTCGTCATGTCGAATCCAGCGATCCGCGGTGTTCCTTCGGATGGGGCAAGATAACCGGTGAGCATTTTCATCGTCGTGCTCTTGCCGGCACCATTGGGGCCCAGAAAGCCGACCAACTCGCCCTTGTAGGCTTTGAATGAGACATTCCGGGAAGCCGCAAATACGCCGTAGAACTTTGAGAGGCCATCCGCCTCGATCATCGGTTGACGATTCGATGAGCTCACAGTCGTCGTATCGTCAACGGAGTGGTTGCTTTCGACATCGTTCAGATTTTCGTTCGACATGGTCAATCGTCAGTTATCCTTGGTGCAGGCCCAATCGCAAAACCGTAGACTCTAAACCCATTATTACGTGCGGAACTCCATTCTGGTTCGTGACTTCCGGCAAAAAAGTGCTCATTTAAGCGATGGCCGGTTTGGTCATTCTGCTGCCGATTTCATTCCGTTGAATTCTCCGGCGGTCTCATCGCGTCGGAACCACAATCGTGACGACCAATTACCGTCATCCGGCTCGGGAAAGTCCATTCGGAGGTGGACCCCTCGAGACTCTTTACGTTCCAGTGCTGCCGCCACCATCAGACGCGAAAGTGTCAGCATGTTTTGTAGTTCCCAACCGTCAGCGTTCAGAAATTGTCGGACCAATACGTATTTCCTCCAACCATCGATGGCCGAAGCCGCCTTTTGAAGCGATTCCCCAGTTCGCCGAACGCCGACATTCCGCCACATCAGGCTCTGTAGCGAATTTCGAATGTCGCCCAAATCGAGCGGCTCGTGCGGGCCCTCCACCGGGCTGTTTTCGATGGGCAGTGCCCGATAGTTATCTTTCATTGTTTTTGCCGCTGTAGCAGCACCACTTCCGGCGTGGGCGCCGTAGACGAGTCCCTCGAGCAGACTGTTAGAGGCCAAGCGGTTGGCGCCGTGTAGGCCTGTCGAACAGACTTCACCTGCGGCCCACAGGCCGTCGAGTGAACTATGGCCGTTCTGATCGACCGTTACGCCTCCAATCATATAGTGGGCACCCGGTCGGACTGGAATACGGTCACACGTAATGTCGATTCCAAACTTCTGGCAAGCCGCCGCGATTCCTGGGAAGCGACGAAGAACGAACTGAGCATCCAAATGACTTAGATCCAAGTAGACGCAGGAGTGTTGTGTCTTTTCCATCTGGCTGACAATCGCTTGCGAGACGATATCGCGTGGTGCGAGCTCTGCTCGCGTGTCGTACGATTGCATGAACCGAACGCCATCGCAATCGACCAACATACCGCCTTCACCTCGAATTGCCTCGGTAATCAAGCTGCGGCTACTGCCGGCGATATAGAGGACCGTGGGGTGGAACTGCATGAATTCTAAATCTCGAACCTCCGCGCCCGCCCGGTACGCCAACGCGTGCCCATCTCCCGTTGCGACTTTGGGATTCGTCGAGTCTCGGTACAGCCCCCCGGAACCACCCGTACAGAGAATCACTTGCTTTGCCCAAACGTACGTGATATCTCCCGTTGGCGACACCACGAGAGCCCCGCAGCAACGCTGATCGTGCGTCAACAGATCCAACGTAAACGTCCGCTCCCAAATGCGAACGTTGCTTAGCTGACGTGTCCACTGAATGACGGCTCGCATGACCTCTTTACCAGTGGCATCGCCCAACGCATGCACCACTCGATGGTGGCTGTGTCCACCCTCGCGGCCCAGGACGAGTTCGCCGTTTTCGCGATCAAATTGAGTTCCCCATTGCACCAGTTCTTCGATGCGGCGGGGCGCTTCACGTATCACCATTTCTACGACCTGGGGGTCGCACAAGTCACCGCCGGCTGTCAATGTGTCGTGCGTGTGGCTCTCAAATTCGTCCTGCGGGCCGAGAACCCCGGCGATGCCCCCCTGCGCATAGTTGCTGTTGGAAAGCTCCAGTTGGTCCTTGGTCACGACTAGAATCGACTGATCCGGCTCGGCCGAGTTTGCCGCGCGGAGCCCAGCGAGGCCCCCACCGATGATCAAGATGTCGGTAAAATAATGCGGCTGGTGTTTCGTGTGAAATGGAACCAGATAACGCGGTGTCAAGAACACGAAATGCTCCGTCTCAAGGGGGCGAGGACCGTTTTCGATGAGAACTAACTTAATCCGAAAATGGTGATTGGCGTAGCCCCTTGGCCGCCAGCTAGCACAAAGACGCACGTTTCCCTTTGATAAGCCTAAGCAATTCAGATCAGCCGTCGTGATTTTAGCGTTGGCACTACTTCGGCGGGCCGTCCGACTCGGCTTTTGCGGCGCTCTTGCGAAATGCTCTGAACTGCCGAAGGTACTTTGCCGGCGGTTGCGATCGACCACCAGACTCGCTGTTGCCTCCCACCGCGTCACGGCGGAGTTGTGTACGACGAACTTCGTCGGAAACGGGTTTCAGGCCAAGGCTCTTGAGGGCATCGGTCCACTGTCGCTTGCCAGAATCATCGCGTTTCGCGTCGCGTTGTAGCTTGTCCCACCGCTGCACGAAATCACGCAGGTCCTCTTTGGTCCATCCGACCTCGTCCAACAACTCGTCATCGGGTTCGCTCTGTTGATCGCGCAGATAGTCCAGGACCAATTCTGTCGCTTTTTCGGCGAATTCGACGTTACCTCGCTGCTCTGCGTACTTCGCGTCCGGCCCATCGTACGCGGTATGTTCTCGTCCTTGGCTGCCACCTTTGCCCACTTCGGAGCGGTTTCGACCAGCCGCCGAATCTTGTTCCATCTTGCCGTTTTTCCCCCGACCTTCCGAAGGACCCTTGTCGTTCGAAGTCGGTGGTTCCGTCTTGCCTACACGATCGTTCGTTGGGGCGTTGGCTGGGTCACCTGCGGAATGCCGTCCATTTTCCCTATCATCATTTTCGCTAGATCGTGTGGTGTCGGCTGGTCGATTAGAGGATTCCGATCTTTTAGGATCTTTTGAGCCGAATCTCTCGTCACCGTCTTTAAAACTAGGGTCATCGACGCCTCGACGCTGTCCTGTGTCGTCGCGTTCTCCCCGGTCGCTGCCGCGCCCATCGTCGCCCTCGTTCTGTTTCGAACCGAGTTGTTTGCGTTCCGTGGGTTTAGAATTGCTTTCGTCGTCAAGGTGTGAATCATCACCCACCTTGCCATCCCCATTCTCGGTATCCGCCCCGTCGCCAGCTTTGCGGAGTGACGCCTGACGTTCGTTTTTTTTCTGTTCCCCGTCTTGGCCACGCGACGCTCCCTCAACGGAATCTTGAGTCCTGTCGTCCGGTTCTGTATTCCCGTTTCTCTGGCGCTCGTTTTCTTGCCCTAACTCCTCAGATTCCTTGGTGCCTTTTCCCTTGCCCGAGGCACCCGATTCAGTTTTTTGTCCGTCTGCATCGTCTCCGTCACCTTGAGTCGTTTCCGGGGCCCCCAGTCGATGCTCGGCTGTTGAGTCGCTTTCACGTTTCGTTCCGCCGGGTGATGGGGACTTTCGTTCGCCGTCTTGATCGCTTTGAGGATCGTTGACTTCAGAGAATTTGGACCGTTGTCGGTTGGCAGGTTCGTTTTGTTTTCTTCCGCCTTGTTGTTTTCGCACGTACCTTTCCAAGCGTTCGATCAGATCGCCATCGTGAAGGTCTTCATTCGGACTTTTTTCACTCTCTTGGCCTCTGTTGTTTGCGGTCCGTTTTCGTCCAGATTCTCGATCGCTGGCTGCCGCCCCACCCGCGTCCTCACCCGTTTTGTTTTTACCACCGCCCTTAGCGCCGAGGCCATTGTCACCGTCCGCTTCTGTACCACGTCCTTCTCCGGCCTCCTGGCCACCACGAGAAGGCCCGGCACTGTTCTTACGCGCCGTGCTTGTTTGTGATTCATCGCCACCAGGGCCGCCGCCTTGTTCCACCGATTCGCTGTTTGAGCGTTGATCGTTCGGCTTCGATTCGCCGTCACCCAAGGATCCGCGTCCGCCACTGCCCTGGCCACCACCACCTCCCTCTGAGGCACTTTCACCTTCCTCGCCTTCGTCGCCTGTTTTTCCTTCTTCGCCATTCTCGCCGTCGTCGCCGCGTTTGCCGCCACTGTCGGTCTTGTCCTGCTCAGGCTCTCGACCCATTGGTTCTTTGCGCTCGGTGCCCGGCTTGGGCTTCTCTTGAAGCTCGGCGTCCGGATCAACTTCCTTGTTCCCATCGTCCTTTGTCGTTGGTGGACTCGCGGGAGATTCGGATGGATCTTTTTCGTCATTCGGACCGTCCTTGTTGGGACCGTCTGGAGAGCGACTTTTTTCGAGGCCCTGTTTGTTTTCGTCCGATGCACTTTTGGCAGGCTCTACCTTGTCGGATGCAGTCGATTTTGCCGATTGGGGGTCCAGCGGCGGAGCGATCAAGATCTCGTATTCCGGCGTGTTCACGACATTGGCCGCAGGTTTACCTTGCCAGTGGCGGTTGTCGGCGGCAAATCCACGGAAACGCACAACATCGCCGGCCGCCAAACCGTGCTTCAAGGGACGAAATACATAGGTCTCCACGACTTGGCCGGTGACACCGTCTGGCGACTGAAGCAGCGATTCCTTAAAAACACGCTGCTCGTTGCGGACGCCCTCCAATCGCAATTCAGTTACGCCAAAGTCTGGGTCAACCGCTCGGATTTCGATTGCCAAGTGACGATCCAACGGCAGCTCGACCCGACGCGTTTCGGGTTCGAGGATTTCGACCATTGGTTCTAGATCCGATTCCACTCGAATACGGTGTGTTACGGGGTGCTCGTTTTGCTGCCCTGCTGTTGTCGTAAACACGATGCAATAAGAGGTGTGGGTCGCAGTCGTGCGATCTGATTTTAGCTCCAGCGTAAACTCACCAATTGCCTGTTTGTCTTGTGTCTGCATTGCGATCGATTCGTATCGCTTCTTTGGTTCACGGCCTTTTTCGGGCACATCAAAGAGGATCTCGGCTGACTTGATAGGCAGGTTCGCCGCGGCGATAATCTTCACTCGCGTTCCTTCGAGGCCACGAATGATCGGGCTCGTCGAGAATCGTTCTGTTTCGTTGGTATACGATGGTGGTCTGTATCGGACACTCTCCAATCGGATGAGCGGTGCGTCGACGACATCCAGTCGATAATCGGACGAGCGAGCATCGCCAGCCAGAATTCGATAATCAAGCGAGCTGTCCAATCCACCATCCTCAAAGAGCTCGACGCTGTAGATGATTCCATCCTTTTCGACCTTGGCCTTCTCCATGTTGAGCTGTCGGTCAACGAATCGGCCATCCGTTGTCGAATAGCTCAACTGGACGGTTTCTGGTTTGCTGGTCCCGGCGATCTTCACCGTGACGGTTTGCTTCTTACCCAGGAACACTTGGCAATTTTTGGGCGTCACGTCGACGATCTCATACCGTGTCGCTGGTTGGACGCTCGACCAAGGCATGATGACGCGGTGGAGCGACTGAAGTGGGTCCTTTGGTGACACCACCTTGTAGATCGCACAGCAAGCGATCACGATGGCAAGCGCGTACCCGTATCGAATCAACAGTGATTTGTCGACGGCTGCATCGACGTGTTCGGTCTGGATGTCATGGGCCGCCTGGTCCTCCAGGGCGACGTACATGCCAGGTGCCAATTGCTTAACTTCGCGACGCAACAGCAGATAGTTGATCAGGCTATTCTTCAACGACGGCGTACAAGTCTCGATCGCGCGGGCCGCATAGACGGGATTAATTCGTCGTAGAATTAGCGGTAACAGTTGTCGATAGGTGACCACACCCAAAAAACTCAATAACACCAGCAATGATAACCAGCGCCCGAGCACGCCGAACGACATCAGCCAATGGTCAACGGCGACAACCACCAACAAGTAAGTCATCGTCAAGACGAGCAATTGCAGGCTGACGATGCCCGCATCGACCCACTTGACTTGCCTGCCCGTCTGATTCAGACGTTGGTCAATTTGCTGAGAATCGGCTGAAACGTTCTGTTCTGAGCTTTGTGAGGGCGGCGGTGATGTGACTGTTGAGGACATGCTTTGTGCGGTAAGTTATGTGGTAAATTGCTTACAGGAAAGAGGTTACGCTAAAAATCGTGGTGCGGGAAGACAAATTGACCACGACTTTCTTATTATATGACGAATTCGCCCAATCCAAAGTTTTATCGTGTCTTTCATGCTCCCCGAATCCGCTGTTTTGCTGCTTCACGAGGACGACAATGTTTGTGTGGCGATTCAACCGCTCTCCAAAGGTGACACTTTCACAGGTTCCATCGGCAGAATCGTTGTTGTCGAACCCGTCCGATTGGGGCACAAGATCGCGCAACGCGACATCGCCAAAAGGCGAGTCGGTGCTGAAGTACGGTCAGATCATCGGCGTCGCTTTGGAACGTATCGAAGCCGGGAGCTTGTCTTGGAGACGAGGAGTTTGTGCCCTGGACGATCGGACCCATTCTCTAGAAGGATCCACCGCAGCTGTCTACAAGATTTGGAGTGCGGTGACTTGTCACCGCTTTTCTAGCGACCCGTAACATGACAATTCTCCAAAGTGACTCTCTTCGGCGGTCGGAAAACAAGCTATTGCACAAGGCGTCGCAAGTCGCTTTCCAGCGCGTCTTCACCCTCTTGGAATTCAATTCCGATTCGCAAGCTCCATAGTGGCACAGAGCCGATTTGATCGATCATCAGCTTGACGAGGTCCTTGCGAGTACAGACAAATGCGGCGTCAGAAGTGGACTCCACACGATCAAGCAAAGCCTCGACGTCTTCGCGGCAGTAGGAATGGTGGTCGGGAAACACCTGTAGGTCGCGGACATCCAAGTCAAGGTGCTCGAGAGTTTGACGAAACCCGTCCGGGTTCCCAATTCCACAAAATGCGAAGAGGCGGCGATCCAGTAATTCGCTCAGCGGTAAGCACTCGCCGGCAGCGTTTTCCCAGTGCATTGGTTTGTGGGACAATTCGAACCAGCGGGCTTGCGGCGCGAAGCGAGCCACTTGCTCGCGAATTTCTTTTCGCCTGGCTCGATCGACGAGGTCTGCGCGAGACAGGCCCACCCAGTCTGCCCGAGCCAGATTATGTAGAGGTTCTCGCAAGACACCACGAGGCAGGAGATGTTGGAATCCAAACGGTTCCAAGGCGTCCAGTAGCACGATATCGAGATCGCGCCCCAACTGTCGGTGTTGGAATCCATCGTCCAGCACGATGCACTCGCACGCCAGTTCTTCGACCGCAACGGTCGCCGCCTCGACGCGTTTCGGGTTCTGTAGATGTGGGACGTCGGGCAGGCTCTGCTCCAACTCGATCGCCTCATCGTTTTGCGCGCCAGCTTCGGCACCATACCCGCGGCTGATAATCACCACTCGGCGCTGCCAATCTCGCAGTCGCCGCGCTACCCATTCGACCACCGGTGTCTTGCCCGTGCCACCTGTGGTGATGTTGCCCACACTCACGACGGGAACGTCAACCCGTGTCGGGACTCGACGACCGCTGTCAAAACGACGATTTCTCCATTGGATACCGAGGTAATACGCTGGCTCGGCCAGCGACAGGGCGGCGCGCATTGCCGTTGCCGACACGCCTCGTCGGCGACCGCTCATCACTTCAAACAACCATTGGGGATCCCAACTCATGAATCCTGCAATTCATCCTATGCAGAGCCAGCTGTGCGCCGTGAAATCCGTCTCATTAACCACTCACTTTGTCTTGTCAACCCGGCCGTCTAGGACCTTGTTCATGCTGGCGTGGATCCGAGGTAGACGGCCGTAAGGGTCGTTGTGTTTTAGACAGTATTTACCCAATTTCTGTGTCAATTCACGAATCAGGTCACGATGTTTCTCTTCCTCAAATAAGTTAATTCGCTCCTGTGGGTCATTGTCCACGTCGATCAACCAGGGTGCTTCGATGGAAGAGTAGACTAACTTGTATTGATGCGTCGTCACTGCAAGCCAGGGACCTCTCGGCGTACTTCGCAGGAAGCAGATATCCTCCCACGATTGAGCTTTCCCGGTAAACAAAGGTGCTGCGTTGCGACCGTCCACGGCGATGTCATAAGGAGCGTCCAAAAGGTCCATGATGGTCGGAAGGAAATCAACACAGGAGAGCGCTTCGTCGGTGACCGTGCCGGCCTTGATCTTGCCCGGACAATGAATCAAGAACGGGATACGAGCGGACCCTTCATAGGGTACTCCCTTATTCAGCCGACCGTGTTCTCCACACAGATCGCCGTGGTCGGAGGTGAAGACGATAATCGTTTGGTCAAGTATTTTTTCTTCGCGCAGAGCGTTCAGGATTCGGCCCACGTTGTCATCGATGCACTTTACCATACCGTAGTAGGGAGGCATTAGACGTCGTAACTGCGCGGCAGTGACGTCGGTGCTGCGGCCCCACGCGGGTGTTTGTTCACGAGGTTTCTTTAGCGTGGCAGGGATCGGCACCTCAACGTCCTTGTACATCGTGTCATACGGCGCCCTGACCGTATTGGGGCCATGCGGGTCGGGGATGGCAATCATGTAACAAAATGGGCGTTGCCCATTCTTGTGAATAAAGTCGATCGCCTTGGCGCATAACCAGTCCGTCGAGAAAGACGTTTCATCGGCACCTTCGAGCCCGTAGTTTGGTTGGTCCATGGCGTTTCGGCTGCCGACTTGCGGTCCCATCGGAGTATCAACGAACTTCTTCCAGTGACCCCGGTTGAACATGAAACGGTTGTCTGCAAAACCGAATTGTCGCTTGGGAGCCCACTGAGGTTTGCCATCACCATCTAAGTGCCATTTGCCAGCGTACCCGGTCGCGTAACCCTGCCGCCGAAGCAACTCAGCAAACGTCACGATCGAATCATTCAATGGAATGTTGTTCGTTACGACTGGCGTTTTTTGTGGGTAGAGGCCTGAGACTAGAGATGCTCTCGATGGGGAGCAGACAGGCGTTGTAGCGTAGAACCTCTGGCAAAGATCTCCATGGCGCGCAATCCAGTCGATGTTCTCGGTCTCGACAATCGTTCCTCCATAGCACCCCAAAGTGCCGAAGTGGTGCTCGTCCGTCTGAATGATCACCAGGTTTTTTCGCGTGGGTGCACCAGTCGCCACAGGCAGGATCGAGTAAAAGGCAAACAGCAGCGTGGCGGCGAACTGGGCGTTCCGTAGAATCGAGTGATTGGACATGGCCGGGCAGGTTCTCAGGGTGACGGTGGGTGAGTTTGCACCATGGTACCATCGCGAGTGATCTTCGGCGTCGAGTTTTCGTGGTGAATGGTGCAAACAGGATGTCGGAAGGGCGGAAGAAGCAATGCCGGAGAAGAGGGATCGGATCTGCCAGGCGGGATGTTGGTGGCAGCGAGCCAGGGCAGCGTCGGAAAGTTCGATACGTGGACGCCGCGAGGAGGTTGACTCAATCGACACTAATCGAGTTGATCACACGGACCTGGCCAACCATGTGGCGAATAAGTTCCTGCGCCAATTGCTTGTGGTAAAATGATTCCACCCGACCGCTTAACAGGAGATTTTGCCCAGCTTCTTCGACAACGATATTGCGAAGATCGTAAATGGGACTTTCGTTAAGCGCCTGGCGAGCCATCTCCAATGAAGTGGTTGAATCGATCATCGTTACACATCCTTGCTGTTATGCCGCCGAACGACGACGTCTGTACCCTGCCACCTGAGCCAATAGTCTTGTCGCTTTACTGGTTACCTTGAGGGAGTATGACCAGAGCAATGACCGCAGCAAAATCCATGATGCTGATGCTAGCTGTACGCCACGGGGCGTCGACCGGTTCTACCCGTTGGGACGCCTAAGGTGGGAAGGAGGGCAATCCATTACGAAGGTGAGAATCATGGCGAGGGAACATGCACCCATTCCGATTCATCAACCTCATTGTCATACTTTACCTAATCTGAAGTCAAGTCGTTCTTGTATCAAATGTTGGTAGAAAGCGGAACGACTTTCTGGTTTCTTTCCATCTCAACCGCCCGCGCGGACTAATCGCCCCTAACGATGTGAGCGGATTCATGTCCCACACCACCATCGACTCTCCAACAAGTTCGGCGCTTGATCGGCTCTGTGAACGACTTGCCGATGCGGCGACAGATTTGAACGGGGCGGATGCCTGGCCTGCCGAGCAATTGCGTTGGTGTGGCGAGAGCGGCGTTTATCGTTGGTTCTTCCCCTTCGAACACGGGGGGGTGGATTGGTCCGCCGCTGACATATATCGAGGTTATTTGCGGTTGAGTGCCGCATGTTTGACGACGACGTTCGTAATCACGCAGAGTATGGGAGCCTGCAATCGCATGATTGCGAGTCAGGCCACCGAGTGTCAACGATGGCTGCCCGGCCTAATGGATGGAAGCGTCTTTGCGACGCTGGGGATCTCCCATCTTACCACCAGCCGCCAGCATGTTGCGCCAGTACTGCAAGCTGCACCGAGTGGTGACGGCGGCTATCTGCTTAACGGCTACTGTCCATGGGTGACCGGCGGCCGCAAGGCAGATTTGTTGGTGATTGGCGCGACACTCAGCGATAGCAGGCAGATCATGGCGGTTGTCGACACGAAATCCGCCGGAGTGCAGGCTCCACAGCATGTCGAACTGGTGGCATTGACGGCCAGCCAGACGGGCATGGTCGAGTTTTCGGACACTTGGATTCCCGGGTCGTCTGTATTGGCTGGCCCTGTCGAACAGGTAATGAAACAGGGAGTCGGTGGTCGAACCGGTGGTTTGCAGACTTCCATCTTGGCGACTGGTTTGGCGGGAACGGCCAGTCGGTATTTGAACCAGGAGGCTCGACGTCGGCCCAACATGTTAGAAGTGGCGGATGAGTTCGCGCAACAGGTCGATTTGCTTGAGCGAGAGCTGCTCGCGGCGGCTGATGGATCGACTGAGCATACGAACGAGGAACTGCGCACTCGGGCCAATAGTCTTGTTCTCCGCGCGACTCAAGCGGCGATGACGGCGGCCAAGGGCGCCGGGTACGCGGCGAGACATCCGGTCGGCCGTTGGTGCCGAGAAGCACTTTTTTTCCTAGTATGGAGTTGTCCCGAGCCCGTGCTTTACGCCAATCTATGTGAGTTGGCTCAGTTTGGCGATTGACGGTCAATCGCGATTTGCTATTGGATTTTGGATATATCGTGTCGCGTCCGACGATGATGTGAGAGGGAGAACGATTCGTTTGATGAACGCTTATCTGACCATGATTAAAGGGTCCCGGACCGGCGAGCATTTCGCTTTGGACACGACGCAAGACAATCGACTTGGCCGCGGCATTGACTGCAATGTCGTGTTGACCGATCCGCTTTGTTCGCGAGTTCATGCTGTCGTGCACTTTGAAGACGGCGAGTGGTGGGTTCGTGACGCCGGAAGCCGCAACGGGACGTACGTCAACGAACAGAAGATTGACGAAGCTCGAATGTCCGAGCGCGATGTGCTGCGGGTTGGCGATTGCCGGTTTTCCTTTTCTGAAACACGAGTTGGCTTGGGAAACTCGGGCGATACGGTCGAGTCGGTGGCGTCGATGACTCAGACCTTGGTGCAAGAATCGGACGCGCTTGACAGTTCAGGGGACGTTGCCCTGGACGTGCTAAAATCCCCAGATCACGTCGACCGGATCTTGGTGCTGCACCAACTATCTGTGCGGTTGCTTCGTTCTAATGATTCAGTGGAAGTCCTGCAAATTGCCTTGGAGTTGTTGCACGCACAGTGTGGCGCAACTGTTGTCGGCTATCTGTCGCTGATCGATGGGGTCCTGAGACCGAAAACTGTCATTCCTCACGATCGTCAACAGGAATTGGAGTTGAGCCAACATCTGACAACCATGGTGAGCGAGCGGCGTCGCGCTATTTGGGTTGACACGCAAACTGCTTCGTCCAAGTCGGATAGTCTGGCGCACTTTGCCGATGCGATCTGCATTCCGTTGTTGCGCGATGGCGCCACGTTTGGCGCGCTGCATCTTTATCTTGAGAGCGGCCATTTTGAGCAGCGGGACTTTGAAATGGCCATTTCGGTTGGACAGATTCTCTCCTTTGCTTTGGCGCGGGCGCAACAGGAAGAGGTGCTTCGCGCCAACCACGATAGAGTGGTTCAACAGAACGCGAGTTTTGACGAGTTGATTGGTGTGAGTGCGCCAATGGAGACTCTCAAGTCGCGGATTCGACGTCTCGCGGTCGCGTCGGGCTCGGTTCTCGTTCGTGGCGAAAGCGGCACTGGGAAAGAGCTGGTATGCACTGCGATTCACCGGGCAAGTGGTCGAGCCGACCGGCCGATGTTGGCGGTCAACTGCGCTGCGATCCCTCGCGAGTTAATGGAGAGTCAACTTTTTGGGCATAAGAAAGGCGCGTTTACCGGGGCCGATGTTGATCATGTGGGGTGGTTTCAACGCGCCGATGGCGGGACGCTGTTCTTGGATGAAGTCAGTGAGATGACGTTGGAGGGACAGGCCAAACTGCTCCGTATTCTCGAGGGGCATCCCTTTCATCCGGTGGGTGGGACCGAAGAGGTGCAAGTCGATGTTCGTGTGGTCGCTGCGACCAATCGCGACTTGCAGCAGTTTGTGAAAGCAAAACAGTTTCGTGAAGACCTTTACTACCGCCTGAGCGTCTTCGAACTGATTATTCCCCCGCTTCGCGACCGCGGCGAAGACATCGAGGCATTGGTCGATTTCTTCCTCGACCACTTTCGTCGCCAACACGGCCGTCCAAAACTCGAACTCTCTCCCAAAGCTCGCCAAACGTTGCTTTCCTACCATTGGCCTGGAAACGTACGCCAGTTACGTAACGTCATCGACAGCGCGGTGGTGATGGCAGACGAAGTGATCGAGTCGGATGTGTTTGGGCTCCGCGACGTGTCCAGCGACGATCTCGGTAGCCTGAAGCTCACTGACTGGGAAAAAAAGCTGATCGCTCAGGCGCTGCAAAAGACGCAAAATAACATCCAAGATGCCGCCAAACTGCTCGGAATTGGCCGAGCCACGCTTTATCGGAAGCTCGACGAATACGGTATGCGAGACAAGTGACGACCCACATTCCGGCCCATGCCCACATTGGTTCGCAAGTCTTGCTCGACAATTTGACGACAATATGCCTGAGCCCCTAGTATACCTGAGCCCCTCGTGCGCCGATTGATTGATGAAGCCAAAAACTTGCTTCTGGAGCCGGGGTAGGTTGATATTTTGGCATGTATATGATGTCGAAGCCGATGAAGAGTGTGGGGTCGACCAGCTGACGAGATCCGACTTGCCTCGTTGTGGGGATATCGATAGGATCCCGTCGGTTGTAAATTATCTAAACTACGTATTTTCATGCGATTTGTCCCGCGTTAAGTCGAGTGGCTGTTTTCCGCCCGTGCACTTGACGCAGTAGAGGAGTCACGATGCGAGTTCCCAGAATCTTCCACGGTCGTTCCGGTATAGTCGTTGCCGTCATGTTGGCTTCAACGCTGACCGTCGGCGTATTCCGATTGGTGGCCGCGGACATCGATGGCCCAAAGCCTCGGGACATGGAGGTGACCAAGGAGGTCGCCAGGTTGTTAGAGCACAGCCATCTGTTGCGACATCGTGTGGACAATGAAACAACAAAGCGTGGTCTAAAACAGTTCCTGGAGGCCTTTGATCCACTGAAGGTCTATTTTACTCAGGCCGATGTGCAGCAATTTCAAAGTAGCCAAGCGGAATTGGCGACAGCCATTCGTGACCGCGGTGACATTCGTTTTGCCTACGACGTCTATTACCGTTTCAGCGTTCGCGTCGCCGAGCGCGTGAAGTTAGTCGAGGAGCTGCTCGCCGGAGAGTTTGACTTCACATTAGACGAGACAATGCAACTCGACCCCGATACGGTCGATTACGCGGCGAGTGACGCCGAGATGCGAGACCGTTGGCGAAAGCGTTTGAAGTACGATTTGCTGGACCTCAAAGCGGACAAGATTGTCAGTGAAGAGGCGACGGCCAAACTGATCCGCCGGTACACGAGCTTCCGCAACCGCATGAGACAAACGAGTTCTGACGAGTTGTTGGAAATGTATCTGACGTCGATGACGAGCGCATACGACCCGCATACCTCCTACATGTCTCCATCAACGTTAGAGAACTTTCAGATCATGATGAGCCTCAACTTGGAGGGCATCGGTGCGAGGTTGAGTCAGGAGGACGGGTACACCGTCGTAAAAGAGATTCTGTCGGGTGGCGCGGCTTCCAAGCAAGGTGAGTTGAAAGCGGAGGATCGCATTGTAACGGTTGGACAGGGCGTCGACGGTGAGTTGGTAGACATCGTGGACATGAAGTTGAATGACGTTGTAAAACTCATTCGCGGCAAGCCCGAGACGATTGTCCGATTAGGGGTCAAGTCGGGTAGCGTTGCCAAAACGAAGATCTTGATTATCGTTCGCGCCAAAGTGCCACTCAGCGAAAGTGAAGCCCGTGGAAAAGTGTTTGAAGTCCAGAACAATGGCGTCGTGGTGAAGATAGGTGTAATCAACCTACCGAGTTTCTACATGGACATGGAAGCCGCTCGGCGGAACCTGCGCAACTACAAGAGCACCACACGCGATGTCCGGCGAATCATCGGTTCGTTCCGTGAAGAGGGCGTGAACGCTGTGGTCGTCGACTTGCGAAAAAATGGAGGTGGCAGTCTCAACGAGGCCGTGTCACTCACCGGACTATTCATCGCTGACGGGCCTGTCGTCCAAGTTCGCGACCTAAGCGGCGATCGCGAGGTGTATTCGGACGACGATCCGAGCATTGTGTGGGCGGGGCCATTAGTGGTCGTCACGAGCAAGTTCAGTGCGAGTGCCAGCGAAATCCTGGCCGGTGCAATTCAGGACTACGGACGTGGGCTGATCGTTGGTGATCCATCGACGCATGGAAAAGGCACTGTGCAGAGCCTGCAACCGATCCGAGTTAAAGGCCTGGCCAGGTTCTTTGGTCCGGACCTCGGAGCGTTGAAGATCACGATGCAACAGTTTTATCTGCCCAAAGGCGCTAGTACGCAGCGACGGGGCGTACTTTCCGACGTCGTAATTCCCTCGCTAGCAGAGCACCGTGCGTTGGGTGAAGAGGATCTTGATTTTGCCGTGCCGTTCAGAAAAGTCGACCCAGTGCCTCATCGATCCTACAGCATGGTGAAAGCCAAAGTTCTCGAGCAGGTGAGAGTGAACTCGGCGGCCAGAATCAAGGAATCGGCTGACTTTACCAAACTGGCGCGGATCATCGACGCGTTCAACGAACGCAAGGATCGAAAAACGATCCCGCTCAACGAGAAAAAATTCTTTGCCGAGCGCGATACGATCGGCGATGTCGAAAAGGATTTGGCCAAAGAGTTAGCTAGTGACTCGAACGAAATCGAACGCGATTTCTTTCTGGACGAGATCTTCGGAATCACGGTCGATTATGTAAACGGCCTGGGAAACCAGTCCGTGGCAGTGGCTCGGTAATGTGTGGCACTGATTTCGCCAGTGTCTTGTGAACTGCACGCGCTAGTGTCTTGTCGTTAGCATCGCGTGATCTTTTCAAGAGCCCGAGGCTAGCGCCTTCGGCTCAAATCCACTTGCCTTGCAACCCAGCCCAATGAGTTCACTGTACCACACAAATCTCTGATGGCGTGGGCGTTGAAGTTCGCTCGAAGGTCGGCATTCGATTTGTCATTTGTCATTTGTCATTTCAATTTCGGAATTCTAACGGATGCGTTTGAATGTGGAATGAGAAACTCCCTGGACCTTCACTGCTTTTTCGACCAACCAAGTCCGCAACCCGATGAGCCCAACGGGCTGGGATGTGTGCAACGAATTTTTTCTAGGCGGGAAAGCTCAATCCGTCGTATGCCAGGGCCATGCCCGGCGGTAGTTTCGCGTTGGTCGACGAGTGATCGAGTCGGCAGGAGATATGAGTGAAATAGGTTTGCCGCGCGCCGAGTTCTCTTGCCAGTTCGATCGCTTCATCGAGCGAGAGGTGTGTTGGGTGTGGTATGGGTCGCAAGGCGTCCAGGACAAGTACTTCCAGTCCGGCCAATTGCCGTTTGGTTTCCAGCGGCATTTCCTTCACGTCGGTGCAATACGCATTGTTGCCAAGTCGAAATCCGAGGACGTCGAACCGAGGTCCATGGTGAAGACGCACGGGAACGACTTCCCCGCCGAGGACCGAAACGGTTTCCAGCGGCGCGATTGCGTGAAATTCAAGGTTGGGGCATGATCCACGGTGTGTTGGTTCGACGCTGTGAAATGCGTAGTCGAACACCGTTCGAATACGCCGTTCGACACTTGCTTCGCAGTACAGGTGAACCGGCCCCTCGAGGTAGAATTGAAACAGACGCAGGTCATCGAGCCCCATCAGATGGTCGGTGTGTTCATGCGTGAACAGCACCGAATGTACCACCCCGATTCGCTCGCGCAACAACTGCGTCCTCAGGTCAGGTGGCGTGTCGATCAACAGGTTGCCGTTGGGGAGTCCAACGATCGCGCTGCAACGTGTGCGGCGGTTGAGTGGATCACCACTTTGGCAGACTGCGCAACCGCAGCCGATTGCCGGCACGCCGACGCTTGTGCCGGTGCCCAACAGGACCCATTTTCCTTCGATCGACTTTGTTGCGGGAACTTTCACGTGATATTGGGGATTTTTGACCGATTTCTAATGAGTAATGCGTTTGTCCGTTATCACCGCGCAGTGGGCCGAAGCCAAGGGGTGGTAGACCAGGCAGGGTCGACTCGTGACCGTGGTAGGCGAAACTGACAAAGTGTCCTGTGGTATGGCGGGATGGAAATGGTATGGCGGGATGAAAAAGAGGATTTTCGTCGCCGCCCGGCGACTATTTTCTGCCCAACGAGCGCGAGTGCCACTGAAACGACCGCAGTTGACCCCAATCGGCGATCGCAATAAACTATGACGGCGGAAAACGTTACGTATTCTGGCCGACCCGTTGACACTTTTGGGTCCCATGCGGTGGGGGAGTCCCTTGTCGTACTTTCTTGCACCAACGCCTTCGCGGTGCGAGATATGGGTGAGTGGCTTGGGTCCGCTTGAGTAGCTGCCGGAACGGCAGGTGCTAGGGTCAACTGGCTGGGCGGATCGACATTGTCGATTGGACGTCTTCTTCTCACCGTATCAACCGGGCCTGTGGGCCTTTGTGAGTAGATTTTGACCACCACCAACATTCGGCTGAGCTTGACGAGGTCCTCGGAAACCAGTCATCGGAAACCAATCATCCGCACACGAATCAACTCAAACCGACCACTCGATAGAAAAATATGACCGTATTGGAATTGATGTGGGACGGGACCACCGCGTTCTTCAGTTCGCTGCTTAGCGGATTCGAAAAAGGCGTGACTGCTGTTTTCGGTTCGTCGAACGCACGTCACGTTAAAAGAATGCACGTCAAGGTCGAAGCTATCAGTCTCCTGGAGCCGAAGTATCAGGCGATGAGCGATGACGAGTTGCGCGAGCAAACGAAGTTCCTTCGCGAGCGTCTGGCCAACGGCGAGGAACTTGAGAACATTCTTCCCGACGCCTTCGCGATGTGCCGCGAGGGCGGCATTCGGTTCTTGGGAATGCGGCATTACGACGTGCAGCTGATTGGTGGCATGGTTTTGCATTCGGGGGCCATTGCGGAAATGGTGACGGGGGAAGGAAAGACGCTCGTTGCAACACTCCCGGCCTACTTGAATGCGCTTAGCGGCAAAGGAGTGCATGTCGTCACTGTGAACGACTATCTGGCTCGGCGAGACATGGAGTGGATGGCACCTCTGTACATGGGGTTGGGTCTAACGGTTGGTACGATTCAGAGCAACATGGCCGTGGCAGAGCGGCAGGCGGCCTATTCTTGCGACATCACCTACGGCACGAATAACGAGTTTGGTTTCGACTATTTGCGTGACAACATGCGTCCGGCAGCTCGTGGTGATCATCGATTCCCTTCACGCTATCAGCAATCACAGGGCCGCCTCCACTTTGCAATCATCGACGAAGTGGACAACATTCTGATCGACGAAGCGCGAACACCGTTGATCATTTCGGGCCCCGCTCATGAAAACGTGCGCAAGTACCCGGACGCGGACCGCATTGCGCGGCAGTTGAAAAAGGAGAAGCACTTCAAGGTCAATGAAAAGGACCACAACGTTGGTCTGACCGACGATGGTGTGAGGGAAGCCGAGCGACTTGCGGGAGTAGAGAGTTTCTATACGGCGGGCAACATGGAGTGGCCTCACCTGCTCGACAATGCGCTCAAGGCCCATTATCTCTACAAATGCGATGTGAATTACGTTGTCAAAGATGGCGGTGTCGTGATTGTCGACGAGTTCACCGGACGTTTGATGGAAGGACGTCAGTGGAGTGACGGTTTGCATCAGGCAGTCGAGGCCAAAGAAAAAGTAAAGATCAAGGAAGAGACGCAGACATTGGCCACGATTACGTTGCAGAACTATTTCAAGCTGTACAACACGATCTGTGGAATGACTGGTACGGCTCTTACTGAGGCGACGGAGTTTTGGAAAATCTATGAGCTCGACGTCCTCGCGATTCCGACGAATCGACCGATGCAGCGACGCGAGCATCCCGACGTGATTTACCGATCGGAGCCGGAAAAATATAGCGCGGTCGCTGACGAGATCGAGCGGATTCACCGTTGGGACGTGGTGGTGCTCAAGGATCACACCGAACTGTGGGGTGAGATCGTTAAGGAAAACGACGAGCAGATTGAGTTTCGCGAGCAGCAGGCGAAGGAAATCAAGAAGTACAATCGATCCGATCTGCGGGCGGTGGAGCCCAAGGGCCGCCCGATGCTGGTCGGTACCGTTTCGATCGAGAAGAGCGAACGTCTTTCCCAGTTACTGACGCAGCGGGGCGTAAAGCATGAAGTTCTCAATGCCAAGAACCATGGTCGAGAGGCGGAGATTGTAGCTCAAGCCGGCCGAGGATATGCGGTCACGATCGCTACCAACATGGCAGGTCGAGGAACGGACATTGTCCTTGGCGGTAACTCGGACACGCTTGCCTGGGCCCGACTGCAGGACACGTACAACACACGTTTAGATGTCCCTCACTCGGAGTGGGAAAGTCTGGTCGATCAGATCAATATTGAAGAGGGAATGGAGGAGAATGGGAATCAGGTGAAATCACTCGGTGGATTGCATGTTATCGCCACCGAACGTCACGACGCACGTCGAATTGACTTGCAGCTTCGCGGACGGTGCGGTCGTCAGGGCGACCCAGGTAGCAGCCGCTTCTTCCTGTCGCTTGAAGACGACTTGATGCGGATATTTGCCGGTCCGTGGGTAAAGTCCATCCTCGAACGACTCGGAATGAAAGAGGGCGAGCGGATCGAGAGTCGCATGGTGACTCGCCGGATTGAGGCAGCTCAGAAAAAAGTCGAAGAGCGGAACTTTGAGATTCGCAAAAACCTGCTTGAATACGACGAGGTCATGGATGAGCAACGAAAGCGAGTCTATAGTTTTCGCCAACGTATTTTGGACGGTGTCAACTGTCGCGACCTAGTCGCTGACATGATCCGCGAACAGTGCGAAACTCACTTGGACGTGTTTTTGGCGAGAGACTATTCGGAAGACTCCTTCGCCCGATTCGCCGGTTCTCGGTTGGCAACTCAATTAGACGTCCGCGATTTTCGCGGGATGACCTATGAGTCGGCGATTGTATTTGCCCGCGAGGAAGCGGTACGCCACGCTCATACGGCCGTGCAAGGGGCGATTGACGAGAACCTTCCGTCCGAAGCTCCGGAAGAGTGGAATTGGAGCGCCTTGGCGAATTTCGGCAATCAAACATGGGGCTTGCAGCTCCGCGACCGAGACTTAAAGAAAGTCGGTCACGAGGGCGTGTCCGAGTTCCTGATCGAAAAAGCGGAAGAGGCGATCGAAAAAGTCGACTTGTCCGAGGGCGAACCGCTGCTGGATTCAGAGTACTCGCAACGCTCGGTGATCGAGTTTGCGCGAAATAAATTTGGCATTGAAGTCGAGCTAGACGAGATTCGAGAGATCGAGCCCCAAGCCGTCACGGAACTCGTTTTTGAGCGAGCAACGGAGGCGTATGTACAACGTGAGAGTGAATACCCCGTTCTGGCAGCCATGGTTCAATTTGGCGAAGAGACGTCGAGCGGAAAGCGTATCGACCGCGAAAAGCTATTGGAGTGGGCGGCTCAGCGTTTCGATGCTGATGTCTCTCGTGAAGACGTGCGCGGCATGCAGCGCGAAGAGCTGCTCGAGTTCCTAATCAGACTGAGCCGAAATTCGCAGAGCAAAGTGGACGAGTTGAGCGAGAGATCGGCTGAGAAGGTTGACAGCCTGTTTGGAGATGCCGTACCCAATCAGACTTTGCGTTTAGTGGCTGGCCGAGACGGTGAGGCCGACTTGGCCGATTGGATCAAAGAACACCTACACGCCGAAGTCGACTCTGCGGAGCTCGGAGAATTAGAGCGTGACAAGGTCTTGGCTCGATTGGAGAGCAAGGTTGAAGATGTTTGTCGTCCAGAAATGCGCCGCATGGAGCGGTCGCTCCTGTTACAGATCATTGACACGGCCTGGAAAGACCATCTGCTTGTCATGGATCGGCTGCGCAGCAGCGTTGGACTCGCTGGCTATGCTCAGTTGGACCCGAAAGTCGAGTACAAGCGTGAGGGGATGCGTTTGTTCGAAGACATGTGGACAGCTGTCAATGAACATGTGACCGACTTAATTTTTCGTATGGAAGCATTGGATGAGGATTTCATTAGTTCCACATGGGTCGAAACGGAAGCTCGACACGATGATGCGAGTACGGCAGCCGACATTGTGAGTCAACAACAGGACGATATCAGCAATCAAAGTGGCGATGGCAAGAGGTTGGAACCAATTCGCAATCGATCGGCGCGACTCGGTCGCAACGACCCCTGTTTTTGCGGAAGTGGCAAGAAATATAAGAACTGCTGTTTACGAAAAAGCTGACCGCTGACCGCTGCTGGGAAAGGAGTTCCAGTGAATCGAATCATTTCAGCGATAGGGATGCTCGGTTTGAACGTCATTTACCTTGCCGTTCTGACGGTCTGTTCGCCGTTCATTCTGTGGGTTGCCTGGCGTCACGGCAAATACCGACAGGGCTGGGCTGAGAAACTGCTCGGTCGAGTCCCGCGCAGAGAGGATCAGGCAGACTGTTTTTGGTTTCATGCGGTCAGCGTTGGTGAAGTCAACTTGCTGCGCACGGTGATCCCGCAAGTCCAGCGAGAATTCCCCGGCTGGTCTGTAGTCGTTTCGACCACGACAAAGACAGGATACGAGTTGTTGCGTCGACAACACGACGATCTCTTGACGTTCTATTGTCCTCTCGACTTCTCCTGGGCCGTGCGTCGTGCGATGCGGCGAATTCGGCCGACGGCCTTGGTGCTGACCGAATTGGAGCTCTGGCCAAATCTGATCCATGTCGCCAAACAATGTGATGCGAAGGTGTTGTTGATCAACGGACGGATGAGTGAAAAGAGCTTCCGAGGGTACCGGCAGATTGTCTGGTTCGTGCGGCGGCTGCTGAGGAAATTGGACGTCACCGCCGTGCAAAACCAAGAGTACTATTCGCGATTCTTGAGGCTCGGCGCCGACCCTCAGAGAACGCGAGTCACTGGATCGCTTAAATTCGATGGTGCCGAAACCGCGCGATCCAACTCCACCACTCTCCGCTTAAGTCGCCTCTGGAACGTGAACGAAAGCGACCGCGTGTTGTTGGCTGGGAGCACGCAGTCGCCCGAAGAACGCTTGGCGCTAGAGGCCTTTGGCCAATTGTCGCTACATCACTCGGAAGCTCGTTTGATACTTGTACCGCGCCATCCCGAACGTTTTGATGAAGTCGCTCGATTGCTTGAGTCACGGGGAGATGACTGGTGTCGTCGTAGCGAGCTCGTCGACGGCCAATGCCGCCGTACCAAAGTGTTGTTAGTGGATACGATTGGCGAATTGCGTGGTTGGTGGGGCGTCGCAATGACCGGTTTCGTCGGAGGAAGTATGGGGAGCCGCGGTGGTCAAAACATGATCGAGCCGGCCGCATTTGGCGTCGCCACTTGTTTTGGGCCACAAACACAAAATTTCCGCGACGTTGTGCAAATGCTAATCTCCGCACAGGCGGCGAAAATAGTTGAGGATGGAGAGGAACTATATTCCTTTTGGGCTGAGTGCCTCGCACGGCCCGAATACGCTGAACAAATCGGCTGCCGAGCACAACGGGTCGTTCGAGAACAACAAGGTGCGACGGAGCGAACGATGGACTGGATGGCCGACGTGCTCGGTGTGCGTCGAGTATGCGAATCCGATGAGGCTGCCTGACGACGCAGGACCAAGGACTGCGTTCAATTGTTGGACAGATGGTGCGGGAGTTTGAAGTCCGTTCGAACGTCGGCGTTCGATTTGTCAATTCTCAATGGTCAAGGAAGGAAGATCCACGTTGCGGGCTCGGCTCAACCAGATGGATTTGAAGACGGGTTGTGTCTGGCTCGACAAATCGCGAAGGAAAAATCTTCGAGGAAACCCCGTCGACGTTCACTACTTGGTCGACCAACCGAGACCAAACCGAATCATTCGCCATTCACTGTCAAAAATCCAGGTTGGTGTGACGAGCCAGAACTAGTGGTCTAGCAAGGAGTTCAAGACTTTACGTTGTCCGTCGATGACCGTTGGCGAGTAACCCTGCCAAAAACCTTGAATCTTGCCATCGCCGTCGAGAATGATCGTTGTTGGATAAGAAAAGTTGTCCCCCAGACCCATGGCCCCTGCCACCGCTAGCCGTGTTGCTGCCTGGCGGTCGTAGTACGTGAGAATGTCAAAGTTATTCTCGTCCAGATACGATTGCGTTTCGGACTTGGCCGTATTGATATCGCGTCTCCTTGAATTGGGACACGAGACAGGTAGAAAAACAAAATTGTCTCGGTCTTCAAATTCCTTGGCCAAGGCGATGAGTTTCGGCATCTCGACTCGACAAGGGCCGCACCATGTGCCCCAGAAGTTCAATAGTACGGTCTTACCGCGGAGCGAATCGATATCCCAATGCTGCCCCTGGTCGCTGAGTGGTTGTAGGGATAGCTTGAGCAGTGGTTGGCCCGCGGCTTGCGGCGAGGAGACCGACCGCAACAGAAAAGCTCTAGTCGCCAGCGCCAGCACAACGACGGAAGTCGCCAGGATTAGGAATCGAATGGAGGTGGCTGCAGGACGTGAAGCGTTCATAGGTCGCCGTGAGGTGGAGAGTTTGTACGGCTGAGATGGAAGTCTATTCTAAAGACAGGAAGCCCGATGGCGACAATGTACGAAGTAGAGCAGAAGTTTGCTGTAGAGGATCTTGCCGGACTCAGGCGTCGAGTCGAAGCCCGCGGCACCGTCGTTGGGCCAGAGGTCGTGCAACTGGATTGTTATTTCAACCATCCACAACGAGATTTTGCTCAGACCGACGAAGCGTTTCGGATACGCGTTGATGGTGACCGAAACTGTGTGACCTACAAGGGGCCACGGATAAGTTCAATCACGAAGACGCGACGTGAAATCGAGTTTCCGATTGGTGACGGC
>DUDC01000011.1:31316-47680 GCA_012959465.1 Planctomycetaceae bacterium | reverse complement strand
CGACGATTCGGGGTCATCAATTGCTACCGGAGGAGTTCCGTCTCGCAAAGTGACAACATAGTCCTCGACTTCACCGCTCGCCGCCAACCCAGTTGAGGCCAATCCACCGAGGATGCTAAAGCGGAATCGAGCGAAGCTGTCACCCGGCACAAACGACGTTGGTGTGCGGACAGCCAATTCGTTAACGCCTCGGACTAAAGCCACGCTATTGAAGATCTTTTCACCTGGATCGAAGAAGTCACCATCACGGTTAAAGTCGATCCATGCATCCAGTAGACCGGCACCGGATGCCGTGACTGTAATCGGGGTATCGATAAAGGGATTGAAGGCACCACCGAAGACGACGCCGTCTTCATCGTCACCTTCCATTTCAATGATCCCACCGGACAACACGAGCGGTGTGATCCCCAGATCGACGCTCAAGATGGCATCATTGATCGCTTGAGCCAGTTGCAAGTGCGTCAAGCCCGGAGCAATGTCAATGATGGTGTTCGTCAAACCAAATTGCTGATCGTTATCAAACTCGAAGGTATGCGTACCAGCCGAGTTGGTAATGGTAAATGTGTCGCCGTCGGCTAGTGAGCCAGCAACGCCACCACCGGTTACTCCCGGCCCTGCAACAGACAGCGTGTGGTTGGCAGCACTACCCAAATGAACCCGACCACCGCCGAGATTGACTGGTGTTAAGCCGAGTGCAGCATTGTTGATCGCGTTGATAATTGCTTCGGCAATATCGTTGTCGGTCGAGCCACTACTGAAAGCGATACCCGTGTTGTTCGTATCATCCAGGTTACTATCACTATCGAACTCAAACGTCACCGCCGTAGCGCCATCACCGATAGTAAAGGTCTCACCATCGCCAACAGCGACGCCACCTTGATCCGGAGCTTGAATGAAGAACGTTTCCGGAACACTAATCTGCAACGGCGTGATCACTCCCGTCGAACCCAGTGATGGCGAACTGCTCAAGTCAACGGCCAGTCCATTACCTTCGATATCGTCACCTAAACCGTCTGCTGATGGACTACCATCGAGGTCACTATCCACTCGAACACCAAGGAAGAGTGGGTTGTTTTCATAGATCACGTGCCGCGCACCGTCATCAACGCGGGTCGTGCCATGTTTGAACTGACCCAGTGGTGCGATGCTCACGTCGGCGACATCACCAAAGTCGATTCGGTTGTCACCCAAGAGGATCGTGAACCGAGTCTCCTCAGAGTTTTGGTTCGGTTGCAAGTCGTTTTCGGCTCGATCTTTGATGCCAGCCAGATAGACAACCGTAATACCGTCGCCTTGAATGTTGTTGCCAACATTGGAAACACCGTCGATAAAAATCGTTGCACCGCCGCGGATCGAGGCCGTGACGTCGGTCAGTTGGCTATTATCGATCGCCCGAATAATGGCCAAGGCCATTTCCGAACCACTGAATGAAGTGTTTGGCTTGAAGCGAACTGGCACAGCGCCACCGGGGACGCCGATAACCGTCATCGTGGTGGCGGTTGTGTCGACCTTGTGTTTGACCGTGCCACCGACTTCGATAAGTCCGTTGCCCAGATCCGTCGGACTGACGCCCATGCCCGAGTTGGCCAGGGCATCAATTACGAGCAAGACGATTTCATCTTGAGTGTTAGCAACGCCACCTTGGTTGATGCTGATGATGGTATTACCGGCCGTGGTGACCCCGTCGTCATCGAATTCAAACAACCGCGTATCGGATGCGTTCTCGACAAAGAAGGTCTGACCATCGGCCACACCACCGGGCGAACCAGATCCAGCAAGCGGAACGACAATTCGCAAATTGGACGTCACACCTGGCAGACCGTTGGCGACCAAGTTGCTGTTCGACGTGTCAATGAGGTGATCTTCGCCACCGACATGGACTTTACCACCACCAAAATTGGTTGGATCGAGTCCAATATTGGCATCGGACAGGATTTTGACCAATATATTGGCGATGTCATCCTGAGTATCCGACAGCTTGAACGGAACTCGGAGATTGCCGGACTCGATGGAAACGGGCTGATCCAGATCAAACTCGAATGTCAGCAGAGGAGCTCCGGGGCGGTCGACGGTGAATGTCTGACCGTCCACGATCGCGTCGGGACTGCCGTCTCGTTGCAGTCGAGGTGACTGGGAAATGTCGAGCGAGTGGCTCGGCGTGCCACCAATGTGTATCGCGCCATTGCCAAGGACTTTCGGCGACAATCCGAGGCCAGCGTCACGAATCGCAGCGACCATATTCGCAGCAATCGTTGCCGCCGTGTCCGACGAAGTCAGAAGAATCCGAGTATTGGTCGGCTCGATCAGGCTGGCGTTGCTGTCGAATTCGAAAGTGACTGCCGTGCCACCATTGTTCACTGAGAACGTGTTACCGTCCGAGATTCCACCTGGTCCACCACCAGCGATTGGGACCTGAACCGTCAGCGTGTTCGGCAGTTGAATCGTATATCCACTGTCGAATTCAAACACGACGATTGAACCTGAGTCATCCTTGATGGTGAACTGGTCTGCGTCCGATGCTCCGTCACCTGAGGGAGCCGTTACGACATGCCGATCTCGATTGTTGATCGTGATGACGTAGACCGAGTCGGGTTCGTAGATCCCGCCCAGAGCCGTCAAGCGGACAATGTTACTGGTTTGGTTATAGCTGAATGAGTAGTCGACACCCTCATTCAGGAAGACACCGTTGCGTGTGACTGTGACGCCGTCCGAATTGACGGTTGCGTCATTGACACCTGTGCCCTCGACAAAGTTACCAAGACCACGGCCGTCGCTGAGTGAGATTTCAAACGCCGAGAAAACTCCCGTCGGCCGGACCGTGACGGTAAGGGTCGAGTCGGTATCTAGCCCGTCGGAATCGTTATCACGCGGCGTGATGAGTTGCGCGGTGGGACCTTCCAGATCCGATCGATCCAAAGCACCACGGTCCTTGAACGTGTTCTGTCCCTGACCGGCCGGTGTCGAGATTGTCGGATCATCGACACGAAGTTGGCCCACCAAGTCTCGTCCGGGAGCGAGAATCGGCGACTGGGGGATACCCAGTGGCGAGGTCACGCGGATCAAGTCTTGGCGATCGGGAACCGTGGCCACCGAACTATCGATCGCCTTCGAACCTTTTTGTAGATAGAAATTCTCGTTGACCGCATCCACGAACAAGTCGCGATTCGTTACGGTTGGCGAGTCTAAGTCGATGGCGAAATCGCCAAGTCCGGCACCGGCAACGTTCGTTCCGTTGTCCTTGTACAACATGCCGGTGATCACGGTCGAGGCTGATGCGGCGTCAATGCTGATGCCCGTCTGGTAGTTCGAAACAATGTTATTGAGCAGTGTCGGGCTCATGTTTTCGCCGACAAGGATACCCGTATTGGCAGCGACCTGACCCTGGCCGACAAGCGTGTTGTTGACCACTCGCACAAATGGTACGGGACCGAGCGCCGCCGCGAACGTTTCACCGGTCAGCGAAATGCCGCCGTTGGCGTTGTCATAAAGTAAGTTGTTGACAATCGTTAGGCCTGGAACCAAACGATCGTTGTTCAATTCGCTGAAATTCCGCACAGCCGTGGACGGATTTCCACCAATTCGCTGCGCCGGGTTCGAGGCAATACCAAAGTCCGACGTATGAGCGATGATATTTGAATCCAGAACAATCTGGCCCTGGGCACGATCGAGGTTCGCGTCGCCCGTGAAGCCGTATTCTACGCGGTATTCGCTCGTCTTACCGTCCTTGGTGACCGTCATTTGATCAACACCGTGCAAAGTGACTTCAATGTCACCGAAATCGAACGGATCGTACGACTCGACGATATCGTTATCGGGCAAGCGGCCGATCACATTTCCAAACAGGTCGATGAGATTGCTTCCGCTATCGGTCGTGACTACGTCACCATCGGAGAGGCTAGCGGTAATTGCCAACACGTCTTGAACCTGCGGACTGTTGATCGTGTCACGAATCCGTTCGGCGAGTAGATTGTCCGATTCAAAATCGAGGTAGGGAATTGCCACATTGCCCGCCTCAACGCCGTTGTTCAGGTCAATGTCGGTGTACTCAAAGGTCAGTTGGTCGACACCGTCACTGAGTGTAAACATCTGACCGTCGTTAACGTCACTGGCCGGCGGAATCACCAGGGTGACAACGTGGTCGAGGCGTTCGTTCGTGTCAAATGCTCGGTAGGCGACAAACTGTTGCGTAAATGGGTAGGGGAATTCGTCGTTAACCACCGGGAAGACGGAAAGACCATAGTCGGCAGCACGCCGAATCTCCAACTGGTACGCACCGTCAAAGACCTGGTCGGTACGCAACTGTGGATTGGTAATCCAGCCACCCGAGTTCAAAGTACCATTGGCCGCGTTTACGACCATCTCGCCGCGTTCGGCAAAGCCGATGATTATGTCGTTGATGACCGCGGAGCCAGTATTGTTCTGGCCACCGACGAAGCCGCCGGAATTCTCCCAAGTTCCTGTCTCGGCGTACAACTGGCCTGTTCGATCGAATAGGTCATCGCCGGGCAAGATTTGGAAGTCGAACTGTTGGCCTGTGACACCAAACCGCGTTAGACCCAACGACTCAGGGTGATTTCCTTGCGGTCCCAGGTCGTTTTCCGTGACTTGGTGACCGATCAACTTGACGATATGGTCGTCGCGTTTGACCAGCCGGTCATCACCGCCATTGTAGATGTCGGCCAAGCGGTGCGAAATAACTTCGGCGACCTGGTCGACCGACAAGCCGGCGTGAACCACCAAGGGGCGGTTTGGAGGAATCGCTGGTACCGGAGGAAATACCGTCGTATCGGCCGGTTTACCGGCAAAGACTCCCGGTTCGCCTTCGATCTGCCGTCCCGTCAGGAACGATGAGGAAATCACTTCGGCGTACGGCACGTTGAGGCGGTTTTCGTTCAAAAACGTGTTGATGAACGTGTATTCGTGATCGATCGCGATACGACCGTCGCCGTGAACAAGCGCTGTAGGAATACCGGCCTCAGAGATCGAGATCGAATCGTAACCTCGGCCATCATCCGGTACAGTCTCGTCGTCGAACTGCTGGAATTTGATCTCGAGTGTACCGTCTAGCGAAATACCATTTGCCAACGCAACAGCTGCCAGATCAATCGTCTCCTGCTGCCATGTCGCGTCCGAGGAAGCACCATCGTATACGCGAATCCAATTCACGCCGTCCATGCTGATCGATACACCATCACCATCGACGCTACCTGTGTAGGTCGTTGGCAGTAACGTGAGTTCATCGGTAAACATGGTGTGAGAGAACCGCAGCAGGGGTGCGTTCAAATCGGTGACGTCGACAGAGAGGATCGCCTCGTTGTTGTTATCCGTCGGCAACAACCCGACGTAATCCATGAACAGTGCGAAGTTTCCATCGGCTGCACCCTGTGAATCGGTCACGCGAATGCGGCCAAAATCGGGAAACGTCGGAGCCAACGGATCACGGACGTTACGCGTCGACGCCGTTGTCCACGAACCATCCAAGTTCACCGTCTCGAAGTTCTCTACGACGGTGGTGATTTCTCCGGGATTCGTAACAGTCTCGTTGATTGGGGGAGCATCGGGGTTGGAGACGGAAATCGTGACCGTGTAGTCGGTCGCAGATGTGCCAGCCACGCCAGTACCCATTTGGAATGGGTCGAACGCTGCATTGCCTTCCCCTGAAATCCCGACATAGTAGAAACCTTCGCTGGTAATGAATCCTGGATCGGATTGGAAAACACGTGGCTCGGGTGGATCGTTATGGCGCGGCAGGACAGCCGACATGAAGGGGTCAATGGCTTCGTTGCCAAAGGCGGGGAACGTGCCATCGGGAATGGACAGTGGCACCGGACTACCATCGGCATCGAGCAGTGTAAGGTTCACATTCTCGGTGGACGACAGGTTGATGGTAATCTGACTTCTTTCCGCAGCATAGAACTTATAGAAATCAACGTCCTTAAGGATATCAGCGGCACTCGCTTTCAGGGGGAAACGCACATCTGGCGTCAGTCGAGTGTTATCGCCAATAAATCCTGTACCAGTGAAAATTGCCGAGCCGAACATCATTCCGGTTTCAACGGCAGTTGCCAGCGTATCGTTCGTATTCGTAATGCGGCCTCGATCGTCGCCTGCCAGGAATGTGAATTCGCGAGGAATGAAGCGGTCAAGTGCCGTCTCGATGGCGATCTGCGTCACCAACGCGACTTCGTGCGGTGTCAAGGTTGCATCGTAGGGGACCAGGATTCGCCCGGCGGCGACACCGTCGCCGTAGTTGTTGCCGCGGATTCCGTCCCGGTCGTCATCGTCAAATTCGAGCACGATAGTGTCTGGCCCGGTCAACAGGTTGTTGTCGACGGTGATCGTGTATCCATCTAGAATCCGTCCGCCCGACGGCAGGACAAGCGTATGTCCCAGATCGACTTCGAAGCGATTGGCAATGTGCTCCGGAATATCCGTCGGTAGGTCCTGAAAGTTATCTTCCTGAATCCAGGCGTTCAATTCGAACGATTGGCCGTCGCGCAGTTTTGCCCCTGGAATGGCTCGCAATTCGTCACCGGTCGTGAGCGGATCACCGACGTTCATTTCGTTGTGCGTCGAGAAGTCGATCCGCAGACGAATGTCTGACTTACCGGCGTAATTGTGCAGCGGGATTCGCGCTTGACGCCAGTGAGTGGCGGGCGAATTAAACAACTGTTGAACTTCATGCCATGACCCGTCCATATCGCCAAAACCAATTTCCGTTGGGTCGGTCGTGGCGAGCATTCCCCAATTTTCGCCATCCGCACTGGCGAAGACACGGAACGCATCACTGATGGTGTCGATATTGATCAAGTAACTGAAGTAGAGGAAGGGCTGATCTTCGGCGGAGTAATCCGCCAGGCTGAACGGTTCGGTAATACTCGATCCGTGTGCTCCACCAGCGAAGTTAAAGCCGCCAACACCAAAGCCGCCCAAATTTCCGTCACCGAGACGGCTGCCATCGGGAGCCGTGTCGACGCCCATACCGTCGCAGGCAGCAATGTCCACGCACGCCTGGAACGCGTCAGCGGCAGCCGTCGCCGGACCAATCACGTTGGATTCCAATTCCGAGTAGCCGATGCCGTTGATCAGGCCATTGCCACCTGATTTGACCACGGAATTGTTGTGGAAGAAGATCGGCTCCAACTGTCCGGGCACGATGATATTGAATGCATCAGGATCCGGGTTAAATGCTACCAAGCGGCCATCCACGCCGATTCCGGTTAACAGATTTGCGTAAAGTCCGTTTTCGACGAGTGCCGGCGCTTCCGTCAGGCCTCCGAAGGGGATCAAGTCAGATGCGCTCGGCTCATCGTCGACCAGCGGATCGACGCCTTCCAAGTCGATTTCCGACGTATCGAAGATGTTCGCGACAAACGAGCTAAATCCGGGGGTAAACGCCGTGGCGAAAGTCCATTTGTAGAGACCACCGCCGGTCGAACCGCCGAAAAAGCCGCCGTCATTTAAATCAAACTCAGGACCGCTGACAAAATAGAGCGTGCCGTTCAGGAATGCAGCACCGGTCACCTCACCACCTGGCCCAAAACCGCCCCGGTTGAAGTTGCTCCTAAAGTCGCCAGGAATCGCAATCTCGTCGATGTCGCCATCAAAGTCCGTCGTCAAGTTGTTTCCGCGATCGGTATGGGCCGCGGTCAGCGTGTACTCGCGGCCATCGCCGTAGCCAACGTACTGAACTTCCAGAACCGGGTTCTTGCCTTCATTGCCTCCATAAAAAGCGCCGTTGTCGGAGATTTGGAACGGAGCGACGGTCCCCAGAGCGGGATCGCGAGCAGCTTCAAGCCGGAAACTATCTAGGGGAGATTCCTCAGGGAAGGTCAACGTCCTGACCTCGGCCACCAGGTCTTGGTCGATGTCACTGAACAACACCACGTCCGTTAGATCATCCCAATGCGTCAGGTCGAGTACTTCCGCCTGGATCTGAATATTGTCGAAACCACGCACATCGGTCACGTTATCGGCGTTATCCGTCTGCTGGAACTTGATCATGAACTGAGAACCCAGTGCGATCCCTACCAGGTCCGCTTCCGCTTTCAGGTCGATCGTGACCGGTTGCCAGGCAGCATCTGTTGTCGCCGTATAGATAACAAACCAGTCAATTCCGTCAGCACTAATCGAGACGCCATCGCCAACGCTAGTACCCTGGTAGGCAGGCGTTGGGAAAGCATCATCTTCGTCATTAAAGTCTTGATGACTGAACGTCAACGTTGCGGCCGACGCATCGTCTAGATTCACAGTCCAGATCGCCTCGTTGGTTACTTGAATTCCGTCGGCAACCGTTGTCCCCATGACGAAGGAAAAATCACCGCGGGCCGCGGGAATCAAATCGGTCGTGTCGATCAAACCGGATAGGAGTGTCGAACTGGTCGCCCAACTGACACCGGGAGCACCGTTCTCGAAGTCTTCGCTGAACACCACCGAACGCGTGTCCACAACAGAACCCAAGTCGGTGGTGGTCTGGTCGATCACCGACCGGACGAACGCACCTGTCTCTGTGTATTCGAGCAGTTCGTGATGCGTGTTATCGGCAACAACCAGGTTGCCACTGTCATTGAACGCGAAACCTCGGGGTTGCAACAGACCATTGGGGTCCGTGCCACTGCGTCGATTAACAACGAGTGTCGCTGCGGGGCCAGGGCGGTATTGCAGCACTTCATTGGTGATCATGCTGGTCACCAAGAGGTTGCCAGAAAGATCAAAAATCAAACCGCGAGCCCCGTCGAGGCCGCCGTTTCCGGCGGGCACGTACTCGTCAATAAAGGCGCCCGTCAACCCGTCGTAGCGGACAACATTGTCACTTGCGGTCCCAGCGACGTACAGATTTCCATCGAGTCCAAAAACCATATCGGTCGGGTTGTCGACGCTGCCAGACGCGACAAATACATCCACAAAGGCTCCTGTTGCCGCATCATAACGAAGCACTTGATCGCCGAAAAAGTCGGCAACGTGCAACATCCCATTGCGGAATTGCAACCCGCGCGGAGTCACCAAACCTCCCGTGGCTGCTGGCACAAATACGTCGATCAAGTCACCAGGCACCGCAGGCAGGACAGCGGCTGGCCCCTCGTAGCGAATTACTTCGCCGGTGACGGCGCTGCTAACGTAAAGGTTGCCATCCGGTCCAAAGGTCAAGTCAGCCGGTCGGTCAAGAGTGCTTGTTCCGCTGTCTACGAATACCTGGTCAAAGTCGCCAGGTAAGAAAGGAATGGGAGGCGTGAGCCCATGGAACCGCAAGATCTGGTCAGTGCCGGAACTACTGACATACAGAAAACCGTCAGAGGCGAAAACCAATCCGACAGGACCGTCTAATCCGCCACTAGCTGCCGTTACGAATGCGTCGAGAAACCCACCAGTTGCTCCGTCATATCGGAGTATCTCGTCAGTACCCTCAGACGCCACATAGATGTTGCCGTCGGGTCCAAAAACCACGCCACGGGGACTCGTCAGACCACCACTGTTGGCAGTGACCAAATCCACAACGAATGTACTAACATCGTCGTTGTAGCTGAGAATTTGGCCAGAGTTCTCGCTCGACACATAGAGATCGCCATTGGTCGGATGGAAGTTCATGTCGAACAAGCCGTCCATTCCGCCCAAGCCAGACGGAACATGAACGCGGTCAAAGTTGCCGTCGAGATCGAATTTTACGACCTCGTGAAACAGTTCGGCCATCGGTATCCCTAGAGCATCTACAGGCGGCCGCATGCCGACGTACAGGTTGTCGTCTGGACCAATGGTCATCGCCTGCGGCAGCCAAGGATGATTCGGCTCGAGTTCCGGCACGGGATCAAGCATCGGCCCAGTTTTAAGCAAGTGCTTGTCCACCGAGACATGCAGGGTGTACTGGTCCCCAAGTGCCGGGGGTGTACCAGTGACTTCTCCATTGGTATCGACTGACCCGATCGCGCCAACTCCAATAACGTAGGTGCCGACGGGGAGGAAGAGTCGCAGGTTGGATGCACCAGTGGCTAGATCGCCATTGTCGCTCGCACCGTTGTCGTTGAATCTGATCAGATTGCCCTGGTCGTCGTACAAGAACAATGTCGTATCGAACGTGTTGTCGTCGATATCAATGATCGTTTCGATCGAAGTGGTGTCCGTGACGTCGAATCGGTAATAGTCGAACGTGCCGTCACCAAGCGCAGCGACGGTCGCGTGAGGATAGAGAACGTCGTTGGTGATGTTCAGGTCCGCGTCACGGCTCCAATTGTTCCCTGTCTCCAGATTTTGCGCTCTGCCAAGTGGCGATGTGTCGACGACCGTTTCCAAGTAGTTGCCGAAGGGATCGAACTTGTCGATGTGTTGGTTACCAGCATTGAGCACGTAAACATTGCCCGACGAGTCGATGGCGATATCGATCGGCTCGTCCGGTGGGACTGTCGAGGCCGACGACACGAACACGTCTACAAAATCGCCAGTGATGGCGTTATATCGCAGGATGTCATTCGTATCTCGACTGGTGACGTAAAGCAAATAGGGATTGGCTACATCGGTGAAATTCGGATTGGGGTGAATGATGGCATTGGCCGCCCCATCGAGTCCACCGCTACCGGACCGCACTCTTTCAAAGATCGTGTCGACCGTTCCACCACCAATTCCACCCGGCGGGATCGAATCGTCCCATGCTTGTATGAGCCCGTTCACCACGTTTCGTGCGGAAAACTCCGTGTTGCACTCGGCAGTTCGCGGAGAAAATCCACCTCTGGGAAAACCGTCGCAGGTCGCGATGCCGGTTGCCGTATAGGTGAGGAGCTGCGTTCCGACTGGGCCGGCAACTCGAATGGTGAAGCCATCACCATTCTCGGCATTGATCGGAGCAAAACGAGTTGCCGTCAAAACGTTGCCAAGCGCGGCGATGTCCGTACCCCAGTCGAGGTGTCGGATCGGGTCGCCCCGGCGACCACCTAGCGGCGTGGGCGCGCCATCGTTGTAGTTGAAGTCGTACAGCGAGTTGCGGCCACGCGGCACCTGGTCCTGAAGCTGGTGATCGCCAACTGCGTACAAGATGTTGCCAGCCAACGCCGTGGCATTGAATTCGACACCGACGTTGGAAGAAGCTTCTGCACCCGAACCGGTTTCGGCGTTCGCGTGGAACGTGAGGATCGTATCGTCGGTGGTGCCCGTCGTCAGACCGGTACCCGTATCGATAAGGTTGTAGACGCCCATTGCGGCGTCGTTTCCAGCGCGGACGCTAAAGGCACCCAGCTGCCCATTCGGTGCTAGCAGGATATCGTTCACATCCAGGTTCATGCTCTGCTGTACCAGGTTCGTTTGATGACCGGTGAACGGGTTGATGATTCTCAGCGTATCGCCACCGTCCGATGGCTCGGAGACGTAAAGCTTGACGTCGCCCAACGACCATTCGACGGGTGCCACCAATGGATCGATAAAGGTCGTGAGAATGGGGCCATCCGCGATATTGGGACCACCGGTCGTGGTGACCCGGTTGATTGCCTCGATCGTCGTGCTTTGCAGTGGAAGAAGATCTTTGACCTCGGGGCCAATCAAGTCGTCGTTTTGGACGAGGAATGTGTCTGGGCTAGTGATGAAGTGTTGGTCAACAATACGGACGACGGAGCTGATCGGCTCCAAGCGAACGGACCAGTTCTCCGCGTTGGGGTCACTGAATTGTTCTATTTCTTCGGGGACTCTAGCGATGGAAGAAACGACCACATAATACGTACCCGTGCCAGCGCGGCAGCCAGACGCGTCCGGCGTCGCCACGCAAGCGGGAAGGGTAATCGGGCCGATGTATGGATCCAATGGTCCGTTCGTCCCCCGATCGAGAGCATCGACGTCTGCGCCGTGCAATGGCTGCGGTTGGTCTTCTGCGATGTTCGAATTGTCACCAAAGAAGACCAAACGACCATTCGTGTCGTAGATCGAGACAATCGTGTTCGCTCGTGAGAAGCCGTCTGAATAATCAAGATCGAACGACAGCGAAACGTGGCGGAGCGGATTGTTTAACGCATCGTTGACTTCAAGGCCGTTGTTGTTGATGTTGTCGTCAAAGATCGTCTGCACGTCTTGATAATGCACTTCGAAACGATAGACGTCGATGTCGTCAACACCGGGAATTCCGTTGCTCACACCCGGAATCGCATCAAGGCCGAGTCGACCTGAGATCGATATCGAGGCCTGATCGGATTCCAACACGTTGCCGACGAAGTCGGCGTTTGCGATCGAGAGATTGCCCATCACGCCATTGGTGTCGGCAAGCGGCAAACCGTTTACGAAGGTGTATTGCTCGGTGGCTTCACCGACAAGTGGCGACGAGTTGGGATGTCCAATGACGTCGATACCTACGGTCGCATAGTGGATCTCGGCGAATCGGACCGTCGAACCAGCGACTTCGTCATTTTCACCAAGTCGGATCTGTAGTTGGTAGACGCCCTCCGTCAGGCCGCCCAACAAGTTGGCCGGATTGTGAAGTTTATCCCGCGAATCGTTCGATTCAAGATTGCTGCTCCGAACTCTAACAAAATACGTCGGCGGACTTGCCGGGTTCGGTTCACCGGGTACGACAAGTCGGAATCCAGCATCACGTGGATTAGATGTGTAATGGTCGTTCGCACCGTCGAGGGACTTCTGCAGAATGTTGGCATCAACGATATCAACATTTGCCGGGTTGTTCTCGGTCAAGTTCAACACGCCCATCTTTTCGGCAAGCGACGTATCCGAGCTGGCGATCAGTTGGTTAGCGGCATCGAGCACATCGATCGTCGTGTCCAAAGCCTGATAGCTGCGATCGACGTCAAACCAAACTTCGGTACCTGGATCAGCTGTAAAGCTGTAAACATCCAGGTCGTTGGGATCGTTCAAGAACCCATGAATGGTGAAACCGAGTCGGCGATTCTCGTCACCAGACTTTTCGTTGGGAGCCAAGTCACCGATGAACTGAGCCGTGGAGGGCGTCGCATTCGGCCCGGGCGCCGTCACATTACTCGGTTCGCCTTCCAGGATAACGCTGACGTTCCGGTCGTTCGCATAGCGATCGATCAGAATGCTCTTCCAGTCACCGGCGCCAGGACCGCTGGCGTTCAGATCGCCGTTGGTGTCCGTTTGCGGGTTGCCAAAGGGGTCGAAACCGGCACCGAAACTGTCGTCGCGGAGCGACGTCAAGATCACGGGGAAGCCGGGCTGACCCAATACCTGAATCGTGCCGCCGATTCGGTCGTCAATATCGAGGGCCTGACCGGTGGCGGTAAAGCCCGCATCGTTGCCGAACAGCTTGACGACCAAACTCTCGTCTTGCCCACTTTGGATGCGCAAGCCACCGAATGTGTGGAAATCGGGAACGTAAATCTGATCACGGAGGACATGTACGATATCGGTATCGTCCCAGACGCCCTCGGTGGTCAGGATGCCACCACGGACATCCATACCGTTGATCGAGTTCTCGCCGATTCGGTTTTCACGGATCAATGGCCCTTGATTGTCGCGGTATTCGTCGAAGCGATCCGATCGTCCGGTCGCCCGCCCAAAGTCACGCATTAGCGTGGAATTCAAGGAACCGACATCAATGCTAATGGCCGGGATCGGGCTCGTGGTGTTCGGGTCGAAATCGACTCGATTCAGATCTTGATGCAAGCGAATGGTGTTACTGACGATAATCGGCTGGGCCCCTCGCACGAAGATTCCGGCCGGTCGATTGAAGCCCAAGCCAAATCGAGTGGAGTCGGGCGCACCCGCCTGTCCGCCTTGGCCTATTTCGTTGTCTTCGATCACGCTGTTGGTAATGCGGGCTTCCGCCTGGTGGATTTCGATCGGGTTGACAGCGTAGAAGCTACCACCAGAGTTCGTAATACCGCCGGCCTTGGTGATCAACACGTGATCCAGACTCAACGTACTGGCCGGAGTGGCGATGATACCACCCCAGTCACCAGCTTCCGGAACCGCCTCGTCCAATAACAACGTATCGTCATTATTCGTGTCAAACGTTCCACTGCCACCGTAACGATCATCAAGGTGTGACGTGAAAATCACTTCGTGCCCGTCGAAGCCTTCAGCGATCAGATTGGCGCCGATACCAACGTCGATCCGGGAACCTTCAATCTTGACCACCGTGCCCGGGTCAACAATCAACGCCGCATCTAGGCGAGCGCGGCGGACCGAGCTGATAGACAAATCAAGAATACCATCGTCGATGGCCAGAGTGGTGCCATCGTCGATGTACCTCGTATCTGTTGCATTGAGGACGGCTATCAGTTTGTACGAACCTGTTCCGCCATCGTCGCTGCGATAAATGCGACGGCCAATGTAGTCGCCGATTGCAACGGGTAAGTTCTGCAACTGCAGAACGCCGAAGCCTCCGACGGTCGCAATGTTCGGGTTATCGGCAAGCGCCGGAGTCGCGGCAGAAGGCGGTCCTTCGTTACCATCGGCATCGATGAACGTAATTCGATAGCGATACTCAGCACCGGGAGCCAACGTTCCTGGGAATTGAACGAACGGGGCACTATTGAATTTGACCAGTTCTACCGGAGGCGCGTTTTCTTCTAACAGTGATCCGCCGGGTGTACCCTGAACAATCAAGTTCTCGGTCAACAGGTGAACGATGTCGCGGTCATCCCAGCGGGCGACGACCGTCTGCGGTCGCACACTGTTATTGGCCAAGGTCTCGATGCGAATAATCAGCGCGTTGGCCGAGTTATCGATGATCAAGTTGTTGTTGATATCGGGACCAATTCGCTGATAATCCGACGTGTACGGACTGACGAACTGACTTGATGGATCGTGAAAATTCGAAATCTCGAAAGCGTCCGGGTCGGCCGACATGGCACCACCAGCACTGAACGTGATGGAGTTGAAGGTGACCGTCGGGCGAGATTGAACCATGTGAATGGGTGTAATCGTCTGTTGCACCGAGTTCACGACAACTTTGCCACCACCATATCGCATGTCCGCGTGGTTGACGTAGTTGATGAATGCGCCTTGGGCCTCAAAGTCACGGCGAGCTTCGTTCTTGTCCTGGTCGGCGCGGAAGATGATTCCACCCCATTCGCCGGCCCTCGGAGTCTGCGGCAGCACCGCATTCGTGTCCGCACCGATGGTCTCGTCGTTCCACGAGGTAAAATAGACGGATCCCGGTGCGCGTTCGCCCGAGCTGTCCAAGACAACATCACCATTTACATCGAACACAAATGGAGCACCGAGCACCTGCAGGGCACCGGCACTGCGATCGATATTGGGAGATTCACTACCGACATTGATGCTCGATTCACGCATCTTGAAGATCGTGCCCGCGTCTAGTACGAGCGTTGTGCCGCGAGGCACGTCCAACTTGGTCCCGTCCACTAACGGGATACCAAACGGTGGAGCAAACCCGATCTCGTAGGGGATGTTGTCGGTTAGGGTCGTGATGTCACCGTCCTCACCCGGATTGCCAACGACGCGAATGATGTACTCGGTCGTCGGATGTGAAGCGCGCTGAACGTTGATGAAGTTAATGGCAGCTGGCAGTGAATTGAACGGGTTGAGAAGTTCTCCGTTCGGTGCCGGGTCGGTTACCGGTGGCTGGTTCGACTTGTCAACGTAGATGGTCGCCGCAACGCCTGGATCCGGTGCGTTGGTCAAAGGCGCGGCAGTGCGGAACCAGAAATTGTAAACACCGCCCGGCACACCGTCGGCATCGCCATCAAAACGGGTGGCCGTAAAATCGTTGATCGCTCGGTCAGCAGCGGGACGGAAATTCAATCGTAAATCGTAGTCACCCTCCGTCGTGCCCCCATTGCCGGTGTCCTCGATGACCGGGTTGTAGCCGTCGTTACCGCTGGCCGTGACACCGATATAGTATCGGCCCGGTTCGAGTTCCAGTTCGATGAACGAATCCTCACTGGCATAATCGTCGTTGCGGGCAATCAGTTCGATCACATCGTTGCCTGTGTTCGGATCGATCAGCGGATTGCCAGCCTCGTCAAGCTGCACTTGGTAGAGGTGAAGATTCGTGTCGAGCGTGCTGGAATTCCCAAGTCGTTCGGCGAATGTCTCCGCGGTAAACAGTCCACTTTCCTGTAAATCGAATCGATACAGGTCGATGTCCTTGCCCTGATCACGGAACAGTTGCAGACCATGGATGATATCGCCGTCGCCGGGGAACACAGGTTCGGGAACGGTCGTTACCGTGAGGCCCAAGTCAGGACCACCGTCGGTGCCCTGAATGGTGCCGGGCAATTCGAATGAGTTTCCGAGCCCGAGCAGATGACCGATCTGTTCCATCGCTTCCTGGAACCACGAGCCACCAAATTCGTCGTTCCACGATTCGGCGTTGTCAACAATGGCGACTCCGCCACCCGCGATGCCCAGGACGTTGCCAGGACCGGTGGGCACGTCCACGCGAACGGCTCGGG
>DUDC01000011.1:11494-31274 GCA_012959465.1 Planctomycetaceae bacterium | reverse complement strand
TAAATCTCAAAGATCTCGCGGGCACGCTGTATTTGCGTCGGCGTGATGACGTTGGAAAGCGTGTTTTCGTCCGCGTCGATGCCGTAGACATCTTTAAAGTTGTAATAGAGTGTCGTGATCTCGTTGTGGTAATCCTGGTCATTTCCTCGGACGTGCTGCTCCACCGAAATATCGCGATGTCCGGGCTCGGCAATGTTCCCATGAGCGTTGATCTGGGTCTGCAAGAGTCCGAACTCGACGCCCATCACCCCGTTACCAAGCCGTACGCTGCCGGTCTTGTCGAGGAAGTCATTGTCCTTGGCGAGGAATATCGTCGAGCCGTTGTTGGTAGCTTCGACTTTAAAGGCAGCACCGTTGATTGCCGTGGCAATAATGTCCGCCAGTTCTTCCGCGGTGGTGACCGTGCCTTGAACGCCGGACCGATACTCGACCGGAATTGCCGACGAATCGATCTGACCATTGGCGATTTCCAAGTCGACAAATTCGAAGTTTATTTCGACACCGTCTCGGTCGCGAACGACGAACGACGTACCGTCGATCAGGGCATTCCCGTTTTCGCCGGTCACGCGAATTACAGCTACCTGTAAACCGTGGAGCTGAGGGTCGATCGACGAATGAATGACTAAGCTGGATGTGTCGGTCGCATTGCCAAATGAGCTCGCGATCGGGTACGCCTCGTCGAAGCTGGACCGAACATCACCCGTCTGGAAGCTCTCAGGTGGCGCCTGATAACGGATTGGGGTTTCATAGCGCTCAAAGGTCGCAGCGACACCGGTTACACCGCCGCTAAGCAACACATCGTTGTCGCGGAATAACACTACCCGCGTCGCGTCACTGGGGTCGATTGTGGCCACGACGTCAAAACCAGTTCCGTCCGCGTTTTGAGAATTGATCGCGTCGACAATCATCTGCGCCATGGCTTCCGCCGTAGCGGCTGCAGCTGAATCGTAGTTGAGCTGGACAGCGTTGGGATCGACGACCCCAGCACCAGATGCAGCATCAACAAACTCGAACTTACGGACCACGCGTTGGCTACTCTCCAACGAGATCGTCTCACCATCGGCGAACGTGCTGCTGTCCCCAGTCACGTTCAACGCTACTCCGTTAAACTCGTCCGCGGCAAACATGTCGACGTCGTAGCCGAAGTCGGCCATTGCAGCGACGGAAATTCGACTGATCAAGTTGGGTCGGTCGAAGCTGAGGAAGCCGGTCATCAACTCGCCCGTGAGATTGATCACGGTTGAGGGATCGGGAGGATTTGGACCGAAATTGCTCGGTTCAAAGAATTCTTCTCGCCAATGCTCCAGGTCGGCAACGTCACCGAAGTTCTCAACGGGAACTCGATTGGCGCTGACGTCAAAGTGAAGGTTGAACTCTTCTAACGCATTTGGTCCGACGAAGTAGGGATCGCTACCTCCCGGTCCAGCAAGCAGATCCGCCTCGGGCCAGAGCGTACCAAACCCCATCGCATGAAACAGCTCACGCTGAATCGTCTCTTCCAAACCCACGACATTGTATCTGTCGAGATGGCCCTTGGCGGTTGGATCGTCTTGTACAAAACGGTCGACCAAGTCGTACCAATCGAGGTGCAATTCAGCATCGGTCGGTATCCCGGCGCCCGCTTTGTCGGTGTCGTTGCGGAGATTGGTCGGGAAACCGATCGCTGACTTGTTTCCGACGCCATCCATTCGGAAGGCGCGAACTTCGATCAACAGCCGTTCCGCCGGGCCAACGATCAACTGCTCGATTCGATCAGCCGCGCGTCGAACGACCGCTTGCTGTTCCGCCGTCATGCTGTCGTCATTGAAGACCAATTCGATGTTGAATCCGGCTTTCTGGCTGCTCGGTCCCTGCAGGTCCAATTCAATCGGCTGTGCCGGCGCCAACTCGTCCGTTCCCACTCGCAGGCGAAACGTCTTCGCAATCCCACTGGCCCCACCCAAATCGTAGAGAGGCCCGGTAAACGTCAGTTTCACCGTATCGGTGACGGGATCGTACTCCAGCGTCTCCGGCGAAAAGGCCTGGTCATCGATGTTCGAAGCCGTTTCGTTTGTCAAAATTAGCTGGTAAAACGCCGGATCGACCACCGATGCAGCCGGGGGCGACGGGTCGCCGGCGGTAAAGTTGACCGCCTCGTCATGAAGATCGTCATCGTTGAAGTAGATCAAGACGACATCGTCTTCCTGGACCAGTTTGCCGTTCGCATCACGCGTCGTCGGCTGCGGAATAATGGCTTGGATTTGAGCGCCCAAGTCCAGGTTGAAGAAGATCGTCTGCCGATCCGTGTCAACGCCACTGGGCGTAAAGACCTCTCCGAAGCTATTGCGCAGCGCCAGGATGTTATTTGGGATGTCATCTGCCCCAAACACCTGTACTCGATAGAGATCGTCCTGTAAATTCTCGGCAAAGCGAAGCAGGATTTCGTTCTCGTTCGGTGCCGTATTTCCGCCGATATAGCCCGGAACCACGCGGAGGTCATCCGCCGTGTCAAACAGACCGTCGGAACCAGCACGAGTGACCTGAATTGCCTGATTTAGCTCGTCCTGCGACGCGTCGAATATTTGATTTCCGTCAAAGCGGAGCGTCAATTGAGAAGGAGCAATATTCAGCTCGGATTCGCCCGTCAAGTCAAGACGTTCCCCGTCGTTCGGCTGGACACCGACAAGAATCGGATGACCGACGGCAAGCAATTGCCGGTCTTCCAACTTCTCCAGCTGCATGCGACGTTGTTGTCGCTTCTGCAACCTTGCGGATCGCTTTTTAAGGTGCTTCTTCAATTCGTTGCGAGAAAGACGAGAACGTCGGATGGTCATTTACCAACCCTCGTTTTGGTGGATCGCAAACCTCCCGGGAGAGGTGCTCTCCGGGAAGCTGTTCGTTGCGATGGTTATTGCGATGGTAGTAAGACGGGAACCCTAACCCGCAAAAGAAATTGCGCGCGTAGGTTCCGCCCAATTCTAGCGATTATAGTTACCGGCTAAGGTGTTTCAACAAAATGCGACGTAATTGGTCAATTTGCCTAAAGCTCGTATATACACACGGCCTTACCGGGCAAATGCGACTCTATAGAACTATCAATAAACCACCCATAAAGGTTGGTATGTCCGGACTAATTCCGAATATCGCTATCGCGACCCGAGTAGGACGAGATTTGCGCCCTGGAAGTTCCTTGTTTTTTCCAGATTTGAGCCAGACGAAATTCGTGTTGTGAATCGAGGAGCCTAGGGCCTGAAACCAGGCAAATTGGTGTCATGCAGCTGCAAAATCAACCAGACAAACCAGATGTGCGCCCGATCGTTCACTCGCCCGTGCACGGTTGGATCGCGATTATTGTACTACTTGTAGGGTCTGTCGCCTTCGTGGTCCGCGGCGTTTCCAGCGAGGTGGGGTGGAATGCCGACTGGAAAAGCGAGGTTTCACCGACGATCCAAACAAAGAGCGTCCAGGTGGTCGTCACGTTGTGGATTGGATTCCTGGGAGCCTGTTTTGGGAGTTTCTTGAATGTTGTTATCTACCGAGTGCCGATTGGCCGCACGATATCCGGACATTCCGGGTGTCCCCGCTGTGGTCACGCTATCCGACCACAGCACAATGTTCCACTGATTGGCTGGCTTTTTCTGCAGGGAAAGTGTTACGACTGCCAGTTGCCCATCGCCGTGCGGTATCCAACGGTTGAGGCCTTTATTGCCTCGTTATTCCTGGTCATCGCGTTTGGCGAGGTCTACCCGGGGGGCATCAATTTGCCCTATTTTCCCACGCCAACCTATGCGGGCGTGGTTGGAATCGTCTTAGATCCTCAATGGGACCTGCTTGCCATCGCCTCCCTGCACGCCGCTGTGCTGACCGTCTTGGTTAGTTGGGCCTTTATTCTCTATGACGGGTTCCCCGTACCACGGGTCTACGCCTGCTCCACCATCGTACTGGTGACCGTGTTGACCTACCTATTCCCGCAGCTGATCCCGATTCCAGAGGAGATGGACAGCCCTGCAATACTGACATACCGGATATTGTCGGGGATCTTTATCGGCTGGCTGTCGTGGTACGCAGGTAGTGTCCGTGGCCGCCGCGAACCGCGACGTGGAACCATCGGTATCATTTTTGGCTATCTGCTCATTGCCTTGACGTTTGGCGTTTCCAGTATTGTCTCCATCTATCTTTTGGAAGGCCTGCTTCGTTCAGTCTTCTACTGGCTTGACTCCCGTGGTCGACTACCATGGGGAATCGCGTTGTGTCTTGCCGCCCTGCTCCACCTGGTCCTCTGGCAATCGTTGGAATTCAGTTCGTGGTGGCCGAACCGCGGAAGTAGCGTCCGCTTGGTCCTGGCAATCATCGCCGCCCAGACGCTCAACACGGCCGCTGTCCGGCGACGAAAACTCAGCGAGTAGACCCGGCTGGCCCACGGAGAATCCGCGTGACCCCTACGAGAAGTTCGGTTCTTTTTCGGCGATGACCACCACATCGTCGTCGGCCTCGAATCGGTGTTCCTTAGGGTTGATTTGCATGGAGCCGCCCTGGGGATGAACGGCAGGTGTGAGCCCGGTGAATCCCCGCCTGCTCTAACGCGGCCACGCGCGTGAAATCATCATTTAGGAAGTAAACTCCCTTTTGCTTGTCGATGGGAAGTACGGGGACTCGATCGCCTTCAAACTCGGAAAGGACGACGATCGGGACAAGTCGCATGCTGGGTGTAGCGCGGTATTCGGCAATGATAATTTCGGCCTTTGTGCTCCACCCGCAAATGATGACATGATCTTGTAGACCTTCCCACTCCACGAATTTATTCTCCGTTTGTAGACGTTCGACCATGAATGCGGATACGGTGCCGGTGAACATCGCGAAAATCTTCAGTCCCATGAACATAACGAACACGGCAACGATTCCCCCCCCCAGAGTCTGAGGTGGTCCAGGAATGGGTTCGCCGGCGAACAACGAATAGATGCTAAACGAAAATGAATCCTCAAGGTCGAAGGAAGGTTGATCTCTCCCGCCCTGATTCTCAAAGAACATGATCGCACCGGTGGCAAATACGATGGTCAACACTAGCAGGCCCGTGACCATGACATATTCCACCGCCCCACGGCGGATGATGTAGGGAAAGTGGCCCGACAGGCGGGAGACCACACCGAACATCCTCAGCAACCGGACCAACCGCAGCATGCGGAGGGCGCGACCGCCAGGCAAGATCAGCGAGAACGGCAGCACGGCGACGACATCGAGGAAATACTCATTGAGGTAGCGGCGTTTCGATCGGGCAACGAGTGCTCACAACCCTAGCTCGAGAATGAAAATCGCGGTGATGCCATCGTTGGTTCGAGTCAACCACAAGCTGGGCTCGGCATCAGGCGTAGTCTGCATGAATTCGGTCAGCGTAAGGGCCACCGAGATAACGACCATCACGCCGACGACTACTTCAAGATAGGCCGACGCGAACACGCGTTGGACGTGCCATTTAAAGCTCTTAGCTGTGGCCGGATGCCGAGGACTCGCGGCGGGCATATTCGAATCCGGTAAAAAAAGAAAACGATCGAAAGGGTGATTCGTCCTCGCAAGCAGCGAACGTGGCAGCAGGCGATTTAGCCACCGACCAGCTCGCGGAGGGCGAACAGGTGTTTCCCCAGCTTACCGCCGTAGTTACCGGCCGTGATAGCCAAGATACCCGACGCAGTTCCCGCCTGCATTCCCACTTTCATTCCCTCGGCAACAGAGTCATAGGAGTCGCCGTCGATGACAATTTCGTAGGCGCAATTTGCATCCGGATGCAATTGTGATTCGGTTCGCCCTCGTAATGTGGGGCAATAGGCATCCGCGGTCGATGCGACTAGGCCCGGATAACGCGACCCAACCTTGCTGCCACTGCGAACAACGCCACCGGGAAAAGGAGTAATCACACCCGGTAGATCAGAGATCGCGATCGCTGCCAGTTTCGCCGCTGCCAACGTCTGCGGTTGATCCACGCCCTGAAGGATTAGGTTGCCGCCGCCAACTCCCTTGGCACAACCGACCTTATCGATCACAAGAAACTCACCGTCCATTACGGGCACACGCCAGTATCGCGTGGTCCCAGCGATTTTACTCTTCTGAAATCCATCCCCGAAGAAACGCAGGTGCTTTCCCAACGCCAAACGTTCGTCGGCAGCTGGCAAACCGTCAAAGGCCGCCGTCGTCGGGCAGGTCATCAGGCACTGGCCAACTCGATTGGTGATCGCTTTCTGCAATGCACCGCGAGACATCGCGAAGATCAGCACGGCAGCCGCGGAACGCCCGTCGGGAGACTCCGCTCGATCGATCCTTCGCTCAACCCCTACCTCGGCATCACAGGAAATGACCGAGGCGCTATAGCCAGTCAGTTCGCGGAGGCAGGCGTCGAGCCAATAATCGTCGTCGGCCGTCACGATAAGCCGAGCAAAACGCATCGTAAATGCTTCGGCGAACGTGTCTTCAATCATCGTTTCGGCGACTTTCAATTTTGACCCTTTATGCTAGCCAACCGGTTCAATGGTAAAATCGTTCGTCAATAATGGACGCCGCTACTGTTTTTGGCAACCACAGTATACAAGCGTGGATTGCAAGCGACTCACTCGCCTGCACTTCATGACTATATTGTCGGCACTGGCGGCCAAACCCCAACGAGACTCCATCTTGTCCAAAATCCTACTAACCGACTATCCGTGGCCGGACGTTTCGATTGAATCCCGCATTTTCGCGGAGGCCGGCGCCGAATTGGTAGTCGCACCCAACAGTGAGGAAACAACGTTGGCGGATTTAGCGTCCTCCTGCGATGCGATCCTTGCCTGCTGGGCACAAGTCACCCGGCGAGTGATCGAGTCGGCTCCAAGGTGTCGTATCGTCTCTCGCATGGGAATCGGGCTCGATAACATCGACTTGGACTGTTGCAGAGAGTTTGGAATCCTAGTAACCAATGTCCCGGACTATTGTGTGCAGGAAGTGGCCGAGCATGCCCTGGCTTCGATCTTTGCGTTGGGTCGCAATATCGGTCGTTTTCATTTGGCCACCAAACAGGGCGACTACGACCTGTCCGCTGCACCGGTCATGTTCCCGCTGAATGGGGCTACGTTGGGGATCATCGGAATGGGCCGAATTGGCAGCCGCACAGCCGATCTTGCCGACGCGGTTGGGATGAATGTCATCGTGGCTGAGAGACCCTCGTTGACGTGCCGATTTCGCCAACACACTCTCGAGGAATTGGCTCGACAAAGTGACTACGTCTCATTGCACGTGCCGTTGTCTAAGACGACCTACCAGATGATCAATGCGGAATTTCTGGCCGTGATGAAGACGACGGCGTTCCTAATCAATACGTCGCGAGGCGCGCTGGTTGACCACGCGGCTTTGGCGGATGCCCTAAACGCCCGTCAAATCGCTGGGGCCGCACTGGACGTTCAGGATCCAGAACCCCCCAATCTAGAAATCGTCCCGTTCAACCTGCCGCAGGTGATCGTCACGCCTCACGCCGCGTTTGTTTCGGATCGCTCACTCGCAACGCTCAGGCAAACCGCTTGCGAACAGGCACTTCAGGCGCTCCGCGGTGAACGACCCGACAATACGGTCATCGGCTGATCAATGCCGGCCCGCTGGAGTTATGGGTTCGTTTACTAGTCGACTTAAGTCAACCCCACCGGCACAGAGCCGGTGGGGACTACGAGTTTTTAGCACTAAACGACTGCGCGGTAAGAGAATTCCGGGGCACGTCGAGACACACGTTGCTTGGCCCTGACGTTAAGCATAGGCTGTTAATTCATCGGAGTGGTGATCTTTGTGGCCAGGAGACGTTCCTATCGTGTTCCGACGCATATCCATCCTGTCCGTGTTCGCGTGGTTGGCTGTCGGGACGACAGCGTACGCCGACGACCCGAATCCACTCCATGAGCGAATTGATGACCTCATCCAAGAGCCGCTGAAAGCAGTCGTTGCCGGGCCGGCGTCGGACGCGGAGTTCATGCGACGACTCTATCTTGACCTCATCGGGCGGATCCCGTCTCGAACCGAGGCTTCCGAGTTCCTGAATGATGCCTCGTCCAACAAACGAACGCTTTTGATTGATCGGCTGATGGCAAGCGACGACTTCCCAGATCGCCTGGCCAACGTGTTGGATGTGATGTTGATGGAACGGATGGAGGGACACGATGAGTGGCGAGCGTATCTGCGCGCGGCGCTGAAAGCCAATCGGCCCTGGCATGTGATGGCAGGTGAAATTGCATCCCCCGATTCTGAAAACGAGGCGACGCGTGGATCGGCCTTCTTTATCAGCAAGCGGTTGGAAAAGTACGGGCAAAACCCTACCGATTACCCCGGCCTAGTGCGGGATTTTGGCCGGCTGTTTTTGGGCGTCGACTTACAATGTGCCCAATGTCACGACCATCTGTTTGTGGACGACTACAAGCAGGCCGATTATCAGGGTCTATTCGCATTCTTTGGACCAACGTCTATCCGACGAGATCTCACGTACCCCGCGATCGCGGAGAAACTGGTCACGGACAAAGTTGCCTACAAGTCGGTCTTCATCATGGCCGACGAGCAGACCGGCCCTCGACTTCCCTTTCGCGAGGAAATCGAAGTTCAGACGTTCCCCAAGGGAGAAGAGTACTCGCAGCCACCCGACGGAAAGACTCGCTTTCCTGGAAAACTCAAGTTCAGTCCGTTGTCGGAACTCGGAAAGCGTCTTCCCGACCACCCCTTGTTCCGCAAGAACATTGCCAATCGTCTGTGGTGGGTGATGATGGGGCGAGGCCTGGTCACGCCGCTCGACCAACACCATCGTGAAAACCCGGCATCCCACCCGGATCTGCTCAACCTGCTTGGCGACGAGTTGTCCGTCCGTGATTACGACATGCGTTGGTTTCTTCGCGAATTGGCGTTGACGCGTGCCTATCAACGGTCGAGCTTGATTCCCGAGCCGCTCCAAGATGCGGATGCTAACGGCAATCTAAGTACTTATCAAATCGCAATAGAGAAGCCCCTTTCCACGGAGCAATTCCTGTTTTCCGTAGTGCAGGCCGTCGGCGATGGAGAGGCCGTAGACATGCAAACCGAGCTGCGTGATTCGGCCGAGGATGTCGAATCAACGACAGAGGAAGAAGCGATTGTGAGAAACGCTTCCGACGCTTTGCGCGAACAACTGACCGAGTTGAAGGCGAGATTCTCCAAAGCGATCGCCGGTCCTCCGAGACAACCGGAGATCGATCACCAGCCGAGCGTCAAGGCAGCACTGTTCCTATTGAACGATGATGTCCTGCTCCGCTGGCTCGAACCGGACAGCGACAACTTGGTGGCCCGCTTGATGATACAAGACGAACCTCAGATGGTAGCCGATGAACTTTATTTGACAGTCCTCAGCCGCTTTCCCACCGACGAAGAAGTCACGGACCTCGCCGATCATTTGTCGAACGGATCGGACGAACGGGCCAAAGCCTGTGGACAACTCGTTTGGGGCCTCTTAGCTTCGACCGAATTCTGCGTGAACCATTGAGAGCGAGCATGATGGACCAATCCGCATTATGTAGGCCGTGGGAACATACTATTTCTCGGCGACAATTCGTGGCCGCCGGTGCAGCGGCAACGGCCGGCACACTCGGTCTTGCCCCCTTCTTACAAACGTCCATCGCCGAGGAGGTTCAGAAGCAACACAAACAAGTCTTATTCATCTGGCTCGACGGTGGTATGAGCCAACTTGAAAGTTGGGACCCGAAACCGAACTCGCAGTTTGGTGGTCCGTTTCGCGCGATTGCCACATCGGTGCCGGGAATTCACATCAGCGAATTGTTGCCTCGTTCGGCCGAGCAAATGCACCACCTGGCAATCATTCGGAGCTTGTGCACGCAAGACAATTCACACTCGGCCGGTGTGGCTCGAATTCAACGTGGAGACCCCAAAGACCGCGGTGTGACCTACCCGTACTTCGGCTCAGCCGTGGCGAAGCTTCTCGGGCCAGGAAAAAGTGGGCTGCCACCCTACGTATGGATCAAGCCCGGCAGCGGTGGATTCATGTACAAAGACGCTGGGTTCCTCGGCCCGAAGTACGGTGCACTCGCTTTCGGTGATGGACAACCGCCGGAAAACCTGACACTTCACGAGTCGCTGACCCCGTCCCAAGACGACGTTCGCAACCGGTTGCGTGAAGCTGCCAACCAGCGTTATTCCAACCGTCGTCGAAAGTCGGTAACGGAAGCTAATAGCTATGTTTATGACATGGCACGCTCGTTGATGAAGCGGCAGGACCTATTCGACTCGACGCAATTCGACGCCCGGGATGTGCAGCGGTACGGTACACACGAGATTGGCCGACATATGCTGCAGGCCCGCTTGATGCTCGAAGCGGGTGTCACCTTCGTTAAAGTCAATTCTTATGGATGGGACACACACGGCGACAATTTCAATGGACATGCAAGTTTGGTCCCGAAATTCGACCAGGCCTTTGCCGCCATCGTCGCCGATCTTGCCGACCGCGGAATGTTGGACAACGTGCTCGTGATTGCGATGAGCGAATTTGGCCGCACTCCGCGGATCAATGGGCATGTTGGACGCGACCATTGGCCCGAGGCCTGGTCGTTGGCGATGGCCGGAACGGGCGTAAAGAAGGGCGTCGTCGTCGGAGAGACGAACGACAAGGGAACATTTGTTAAAGATGGCGAGTTCGACATTGGGCACATGTTCCACACCTGGTTCGCCGCGCTCGACATCGATAGTCGAGAAACAGCGTACAACAACGCCGGGCAGCCCCTGCCGATCGCTCATGACGATATGCAAGCAATTAAAGATCTATTGAGTTGATGAGACTGGCAACCTATTTGACAGTCAAACCACTTATCACAACGGAACGATAGCCATCATGGACACGCCTGATCCGGCGAAGAAATTCGAACCAAAAGAATACGGCCTGGTCACTGCCGTCCCTCAAGTGCACGCCGCACGCTTCCATCCACAGGGAACCATGTTGGCGGCCGGTGGATTCGATGCTCGACTTCGATTGTGGGATCTCGCCGGAGAAGAACCGGTCGAGCTGCCATCGTTGGCCGGTCACCACGGCTGGGTCCAGGCATTCACGTTTTCGCCGGACGGTTCGAGGATTTATTCGGCCGACTCGTGGGGACAAATTCGCGGATGGGACCTGACAAACGACCCAGCGAAACTGATTTGGAACATCGATGATGCTCACGACGGTTGGGTGCGTGACCTACACGTCAACGCTGACGGCACGCATCTGTTGTCCTGCGGACGAGACCGACGGATCTGTGTTCGTGACACGTCGACAGGTGAGTGTCTATTCGATCCGATACTCCATACGAACGAAGTTTTCTGCGTGCGTTATCACCCCAACGGCAAGACCTTTGCCATCGGTGACGACCGAGGTACCGTTTTAATTATCGACGGCGCCTCGGGGAAAACGTTGCGACGGATCGACGCTAGCGCCCTGTACCGCGCACACCGCCTACAAGACGTCGGCGGAGTCCGAGCGTTGACCTTTAATGCGGACGGAACGACCTTGGCCGTTGGCGGAACCGTTCCGAAGAACGGCGGAAGCGTTCAAGGAACGCCTACGGTGTTGCTATTCGACGAGGCGTCTGGTGAGCAGAAGCACACGCTTGGCTTCGGCGCAACAACTCACTGTTACGTCCACGACATTCACCTTCATTCGTCTGGTTTTGTCATGGTGGTGACCAGCGGGACACCCGGGCAGGGTCAGATCATCTTCCAGCGACCTGAGGAAGACAAGCCGTTTTTCCAACACACAAAGATCCCGAATTGTCATAGCCTTAGTTTTCACGAACCGACCGGCCAGTTGGCCGTCGCCGCGACCAATCGAGGTAGCAACGGAAACGGGCGGCGGATCAATAAAGAGGGCGAGTACGAAGGAAACAACTCGCCCATTCATCTCTTTCGGATCGATGCATGAGCCGACGGCGCTAGCGGAAGTAGAGGTGTCCATCTGCGTAGGCGATGGCAGCGGAACCGGAACCGGCCCCTCGTCCGGGCCGCCAGACGTCTCGACCGCTCGCCAGATCCAGACAAAGTGGAAAACCGATATTGTGTCAGTGACCCATGTAGACTTTCCCGTCAAGCAGGATCATCCCGCCATGATGGTTTTGCACCTCATTGCTGCGCTTGTAATAAACCTCTCGCACTGCTCGGCCGCCTCGCGAGACCTCCAGCAGAGCCGATCCTCCGTCGTTGTACGCAGTTTGCCCAGCGACAGAACTCAAAAATGATGCGAGGGCTACCGCCGCGATGATTGCCAATGACTTTTGCATATCGTGACCTGATTTTACGTTCCAACCGAAATGCCGATTGCCATCGGACCGCCCTACTCTACACAGTATTCCACGCGAGCTAGCTGTTTGTCTAATTATGAGTGGAGCAGCAAACCCGCCAGATTCAATTTCGTGTCTTGGAAGACAGTCGATGCTGTTCTCCGTCATTTGGACATTCCGGACAACAACACTTTAACGCAATCGTCCTTACGCTGGCTAAACATCCGATAGGCGGCGGCACCATCGCTCAGCGGAACATGATTGTGCGTGATGATCTGTTCGGTTGGAATGGACAAGTCTCCGTCATTGACAGCAGCGAGAATCCGATCCAGGTACGAGCGAACCGGACAACGCCCGGCGCGGTAGGTCAGATTGCGGTCGTAGGCATCCCCGGGAGAGAATTCAAATTGGCTGGCTGTATGCACACCGACCGTCGAGATCACACCACCGGGGCGAACAAGCTGGAAAGCCAACTTCTGGGCCGCGGGCATCCCAACGGCTTCCAGGACGTTGTCGGCGCCATGGGACGCTTGCTCCATCACACAATCGAGGGCGTCATCCGGCGTGACGGCGATCGCTCCCAATGAGCTGGCTCTCGTCCGACGACTCTCCACATGATCTACCGCTACGATAACCTCACTGCCCATGTATCGTGCGGATCGAATCGCCGACAGCCCGACGGCGCCACAGCCAATGATAACGGTCACATCGCCCGGTTGAACGTCGCCCGAATCGGCGCAAAAGAACCCGGTCGTGAAATTATCACCTAACAACAATGCCTGTTCCGGCTCGTCGCGGTTGGGAACATGTAAGAGGGTCGTGTCGGCGAGTGGCACGCGCACCCACTCCGCCTGGGCGCCTTGAATCCCACGACCGCCGTCATCGACACCTGGAGGCGGCAAGTAACCGAAAAACTGCCAGTGTTGACAACGAGCACTCAGCCCCGATTCACAGAAGTAACATGCGCCACAGCTCGTGGTGAACGGACTGAAGACATAGTCACCAATCGAAAAACGCCGCACATCGCCACCAACCTCCACTACTTCGCCGACAAACTCGTGTCCCGGAATCGTATTTGCGGCCACCGGTTCGCGACCGTGGTACTGGTGCAAATCGGAACCACAGATGCCGCTGCGATCCACACGAACAACCACATCGGTGGCGACCACAATCTGTGGATCGGGAAGGTCTGAGGCGTAATTGATTTCCTCCAGACCACTGAGGATCAAACCGTGCATGCCAGCTGCTCCAAAGATCGTCGACACATGTTGAGTGTGTCCGTTTAGATTTTTCCCATAATGTCTAATAAGCTATCGGCTGCATCGTTATCGAGGTAGCCGAGACCGGTTCGGTGGCACCGCTGAGAGGTGTTTGCATGCAGGATGATTCATGAATTCGAGCTCTAAGATCATTGCCGACAAGTGGTTAGAGGGTGTGTTCGAGCAATTCGAAGCGCCTCTTCTACGCTATGTCGCCCGATTTCTTGTTCGCCACGATCTGGCGCAGGACGTCGTTCAGGATGCGTTTGTGAAACTATGCCATCAAGACCCCGATGCGCTGGGGACCTCCGTGGGAGCTTGGTTGTTCCGAGTATGCCGGAATCGCGCATTGGATGTTCTCAAGAAGGAGAGACGTATGCAACCGATGCCAACTCACGACGATTCCGCGATTGGTTCGGCAAGTGATCCGGCAGAGATTGCCGAGCAATGCGACGCCGCCCGCTCCGCGGTTCGAGTGTTGCGGACCCTACCGGATCGCCAACAAGAGGTCATTCGGCTGAAGATTGAACACGGACTGAGCTATCGGGAAATCGGCGACGTCCTGGGCCTAACCGCGTCCAATGTCGGCTACATCCTCCACCACAGCATCAAAGCCCTCCGAGAACAACTGATCACCTGATCGCGTTACCGCGGGCTAGGTGAGTTGGTACATACATATTGAAAAAGGAACGAATCGATGACATTCGACCCTAGCGATCCTCGGATCACCGCGTACGTCTTTGGCGAACTGTCTGCTGAAGAGAGCGTGACCTTTGAACAAGAGATGGATGAGCTGGCCGAGTTACGTGAAGCCGTCGAGTCGACGCGCAACGTGACCGAGCAACTAGCGAGTGAGTTGGTGGGCGAAGGTACGCCACAGCTGTCCGACGATCGTCGCGCACAAGTCGTTCAGGCGCAAGTTGAGCAGGCGAATACCGAGAAATCCGCTGTCCCTCCCATTGTCGTCGGAACGAGCCGTTGGGGATGGAAAACAGCCGTCTCTTTCTTGACTCTGACCGCGGCGGCCTGTCTGTTGATCGTAACGTTCGTGCAACACAACAAGACGTCGCGAATGTCGGGTCTCGCTGATGCGAATTCTGAAGATACTACGGTGTCAGCTGGCAAAGTGGAAATGACCGATTCGACCGCTGTTAAAGAAGACTCTGAAATACCAGAGTCTGATGAAGAATCCACTCAAGTCGATAAGAGAGTTACGAGTCTCGCGAGTGGCCCCCGCCCCACCGCTGAAGGGTCTCCCGTGGTCAGTGGTTTGTCCACCCCGCCCCTCACAACACCTCGGCCGATACCGGCTGGCGGAAACGCCATGTACGGCCGCGATTCCGCAATTAAAGCCGCACTTGGATCGGTTGCCAGAAAATCGCGAGACGGCCAGTTCGGACTTCCCAACAACGCCAACGGACAGGGCGAGGGCGAGGGCCCTGGGATGCGTGGCGACCAGTTTGACTTCATCTTCGAGAATCGTTTCCATCGCCCGCTGACTTCCGGCAAGTCAACGTTTTCGATCGACGTCGACACGGCGTCGTACTCGAAAGTACGAATGTATCTGATGCAAGCGAATTCGATGCCCCGCCCGGACGCCGTTCGGATCGAGGAGTTGGTCAATTACTTTGCCTATGCGTATGATCCTCCAAAAGGCGATACACCCTTTTCGTCTCACTTGAGTGTGTCCGATTGTCCATGGCAACCGACACACCGACTGGTTCGAGTGGCTTTGCAAGGCCGCGCCATCGACGATGACCGGCCCGCCTCGAATCTAGTTTTCCTGATCGACGTATCGGGTTCGATGAAATCCGCCAACAAGTTGTCGTTGCTGAAGGCAGCGATGAAGATGCTTGCCGAACAACTGGGTGAGAATGACCAAGTTTCGATGGTGGTCTACGCTGGAGCTGCTGGCGTTGTTTTGCCAACGACCAATGGAGCCGAGACGCACGAGATTGTAGCTGCCTTGGAGCGTCTTTCCGCCGGTGGGTCGACCAATGGCGGGCAGGGAATCGAACTGGCCTACCAAATGGCCCTCGACAGTTTCATTCCCGGCGGCGTCAATCGCGTGTTGCTCTGCACTGACGGCGACTTTAACGTGGGCACGACCGGAACGGACCAATTGGTTCGACTGGCGGCGGAACGAGCTAAGAATGGGGTGCAGCTAACCGTACTCGGATTCGGCATGGGCAACCACAACGACGCGATGTTGGAGCAAATCTCCAACCGTGGCAACGGAAACTATGCGTTCATTGATACGCTGAACGAAGCTCGCAAAGTCTTGGTCGAGCAGATGCACGGCACGTTGGTCACCATTGCCAAGGACGTGAAGATCCAGGTCGTATTCAACCCGTCGACAGTCACTGCGTACCGGTTGATCGGATACGAAAATCGCGTGATGAGAACGGAAGACTTCGATGACGACAATAAGGATGCCGGCGAGATCGGAGCCGGCCATCGGGTGACCGCGTTGTACGAAGTGATCCCCACTGGTGCCGAATCACCGATATTATCAAAACTCCCCGAGGTCGATGAACTGAAGTACCAGACGCGGACGGCAACGGGGACTAGTGACGATCTGTTGACGGTTTATGTACGTTACAAGGATCCGGAAGCGGAGAAGAGCAAGAAATTAACATTCGAGTTGCATGATGAAGGTCAGCGATTCGGAGACATGGACATCGATTTCCGCTTTGCCTCGTCGGTCGCCAGCTTCGGTATGCTTCTACGGGGCTCCGAGTATGCCGGAGACAGCAGCTACGATGCCGTCCTGGAAATTGCCTCCGAGGCGAGTGGTCCAGACAAGCACGGCTACCGCAGTGAGTTTCTTCAAATGGTCGAGAAAGCGAAGGAGCTAAGCGACGGCCAATGAGACCTATTCGATCGTACACAGCCAATCGATGAGCGGTCACTCGCCGCTGGCAAACCACTCAAAGACTCGGTAGTGGTCACCATTCATGCCCAGGTTGTTATAGACAGCCTGGGCTTTTTCATTTCCGTTGTCGACGTACAAACGCACTCCGCACCAATCGCCGCGGCTGGCGACAAGATCTTGAATATGGCGGAGCAGACCGCGGAAGACGCCCTGCCTGCGACAGACTGGCACGACATAGACCGACTGGATCCAAACCATTTGCGCATTGCGCCAATCACTCCATTCGAACGTGATCAACAACCCGCCAATAATCTGATCAGCACCGTCGACCACTGCACGGACGACCCAGTACTGCCCTTTTGACGCGTCTTCAAGGACAGCATTCACACCTTGCTGGACTGTCGCACGGTCCAAATGCAAGTCTTCCGTTTCGGCTGCCATGGCGATTTGAAAGTCAACGATCGTATCGGTGTCCACTTGCTCGGCCGAGCGGATTCGAAAGCTGAGTGGCATTGTGATCCTTCTCTTCGTACTGAGCCGAAGGCGCTAGCCTCGGGTTTTGAAAATCACACAGCTAATAACATGATGCCAAAAAACTCGAAATCCCCCCCCGGCCCTGTGCCGGTGGATTGGGGTTTGGCAACTACCTGGCAAGATAACACATTCACCCATCTCATTCGTCATCGTTCTTATTCAGAATTCGACGACGAATGGCTTTCATTGGCTCGGTGCGCTGGGTGGGTGAGTCATAGAAACGATAGCCAAACTCTTTGAGATCGATCTCCAGCATTTCTTCCAATCGGGAAGCGGTAAACTGACGATTGATCATGGAGGGATCGTCGAGCATCTTCACGATTTCAGCTAACAGGTTACGATCATTCTGGCGGCAAGCGGCGTCGGCCCCAAGCAGTCGAATGGGTTCAGCATCGCTAGCCATCCAACCGGCTACCACGGAGGCCTCTCGCTGCGGATAGGTCGTCTTAATCGCCTCTTCGGAGTACTCGCTACCGTACCATTGCGCCAGGTTCTCTAGAGTCCAATCGATCGGCTTGTCGGTATGGCAAAGATTGCAAGCGTTTGGATGGTTGGCTTCGATCATTGCCGAATTGGTGGGTGAAAAAATGGTATGTGTTCGAACGACGTCCTGAAGTCCTTCGTTGATGCGAGGCATATGACAGTTCATACACCTTGACCCTTCACTGTCGGGCTTGTGGTGAGTATGTTGCTGCACCTGATCGGCAGATTCGAATTGGGAATGGCATCGAACACAACTCTGATCATCCTGTTTTGGCGTGTTCGGCCACTCGATTCCGGTCGCCGTATGGGGTGAATGGCAATCGACGCACTTCAGCTCCGAGTAGCAACTGCCCAACATCGCGTCGGAATACTCAACTGAGTTCCAGGTAGACATGCCGCCAGCGAATCGCGGTCGGTCGCCCACGTGGCAGCGGCCACATGCCCAATTGAGATTCTGATGAACACGGCCGGTGTCGAGTGTTTGATTGTCGTTTTGCACGCGCAGATATGGGCTATGGGGATGAAAGTCGGGGGAGATTTTAGGGTCTTCCGCATGAGCCCGACTTCCCAGATGACATGCCTCACAACTGACTCCTAGAGTTACCGCGTGTTCACTCGCTTCATAGTCCATTAGCTGTTGCGGGAACCAGTGAATCTTCTCGGACGAAACATCGGCGGCGTGCTCAATCTCACCCCATAACTCTGGGTGCTGTTCACGAAAGTAATCCGCCATATTCCAATGAAATACTTGAGGTACGTGCCTGGCGATGACTTCGGGTTTCCGTGTCAGCTCGTCGCCCATGGGAAACGTGGTGTGACATTGGCTGCAGTTGGATGCATAGGGGATAAAATCGATACCTCGTGCCGGCACGGCAGGTAGATCGAAAGGGTCATCGCGTTGCAGATCGCGAAGTTCGCCACCGACGTGAACGACCGGCACCCACATTTTTTTCTGCAACCAGTAGCCGAACGGAAGCACATGATTCACGGTTCGGTAAGAATGGTCCTCGTCGAAGGGTCCCTCGATAAGCCGACCGACATAGTACTGAAAAAAACGCGAGCCGATCGTCTGTGCTATGTCGTAAACCAGTTGCGTGCTGCCACGCTGCAACCGCATGCGATACTGATCGTCCTGAACAAAGAATGTCGCTTTGCCATCCATATAGTCAATACTCGCGTCACCGGAAAAGTCCCCTAGGACATTGGCGTTGTCCGCGATCGCGTTCATGCGATGGTGAGGGTGAATCGACCAGTCGTCGTAGTTCTTTTGGTGGCATTCACGACACGAATCGGGCCCGATGTAGTCACCCTTGTGCAAGTTGCTCTGAGGACCAGTCTCGAGACTCACTTGCTGGACCTCCTTGGGCACCGAGTCCCACCAAAAAGTGACGGCTCCAAAGGTCACAAATCTTGGATCAGCTTCGAGCGCTTTGCGGCGACTTTCACCGTCAAGTTGCGCCATTCGGTCCTGACTCGTTTCCTGCAACCCATTGTCGACGGGAAGGTCGGCGGAATCATCGGGTCCATCTGGCAACGGCCAAAAAGCCCAAACGAAAAGGGATATCACCAAACAGCCGAATGCCGTCCATAGCATGGTCCGTCGCGTGTTGACCAACGGTGTCTCACTCATTGCGGGTCCTTCATTGCTTTCGTTAGGCGCTCTGCCATCGTTTTGTGGTGTTCGGCAAGGGTTGTATCGCCGGCCCGCCGGTAGGCATCGGCGAGCACATTATGGGTTTTGATCAAACCCGGATTCAGCCTCAATAGACGTTTGCCCGATTCGATCACAGCTGCTGTGTCGCCCGCGAAAACGCCGGCCATCATACTTATCGACCATGTTTCCTCGGAATGCGGACTCGATTTCTTGAGCAGATGCAAATATTGGCGAGCGGCCGTGATGTCCCGCTTTGCTTCAGACAGTTTGACAAGCCCCAGCAGGGCCGTCTCGTCATCGGGCGCAAGCTCATGGACTCGCTTCCAACAGATTTCCGCCGACTCATGTCGATTCAAGATAAAGAAGCCGGAACCCAATTCCCGGAGGAACGCGACATCGTCAATCATGGCGACCCGCTCGGGTAATGCCACTTCGGGCGGAGGCAGTAATTCCAGGAACTGCACAACCGCCATCGAGGCGAGTTGTTGATGTTGAATCGGCCAGGCAGCGGACATCATTGCGATTGCTTTTGCTCGGTCAACCTCGACCGCCGGTATTTTCTGTGCCCCATCGGCAAAAACTCGAAGTCCGGCGCGTATACCCGTTAGATCCGCTGCCTCAGTCCTTGCCGACGGACCGCCGGCCAATACAAAACCATCAGGGCGACGGGGAATCCCGTGATGCGTCAAGCTGGTGTGCGGGACACTGG
>DUDC01000011.1:0-11342 GCA_012959465.1 Planctomycetaceae bacterium | reverse complement strand
ATGTGGGTCGTGGCATGAAATGCACTTCATCTTGCCGTCGCTGGCCGTATAACAAACGCTCGATCGCATTTGCTCGACTTGGCTGACAGCTCTAATACTCTGCGGACCACTTCCCATGTGCGTTCGTTCCAGAATGACAAATACGTCTTCAAGATTGTCTCCTGGTCGAAAATCAAAGAACTCTCGGCCGTACCTCGGAACCACCGATTGGCCGAATACGTGGCATTGGTTGCAGACACTGTCGCTGGCTCCGCTCGACAATTCTCCTGGATGGATGATGTCATGACCCGATGGGCTCACTCGTTCGCCAGTTTCGTGCAGAGCAATGTGGTTTTCACCTGGGCCGTGACAGCGTTCGCATCCTATCGCCCCTTCGGAGAAAACGGTCGCGTCGTACCGATCCGCATTGACACCAGTTGAGTTAGTACGGCCCGCGTGGCAATAAAGGCAACTGTCGCCGACAAGACGAGAGAAACGAGGATGGCTTTCCGCCTCGTACCCCGGCGACAGGTCCCAAGCTCGGCTTGCCGCGTACCAGCCGATGGGAGACTGATAGAGTGCACCGTCAGCATGAATCAAGTACGACCGGCCCCGTCGACCAGAACCAAGTACAAACGCAATTTGCTCGCTATGCGAGTAGACCGGATCGCCCTTTTCATCCAATAAGACCTCGGTGTGTTCCATCCCGTGTGGACTGCTTACAATCTCATATCGGCGAGGACCCGGAGGATGAAACGAGCCGGACGATTCGCCGCTCAGCCGCGCGGCTTTGTCAACGGCAGCCAACGATTGTCCCATCGGACTGACAGAATAGCGTTCGTAGATTGATTCGTGGCAGTCTCGGCAGGACTCGCTTCCCATATAGCCCTGCGGACGTGGTAGCGGCCTCTCGAGGGATGTGATGGAGAGCTGAGTTTGCCGTTGCGGCGGAAGGGTGATGGGTTTGGACTCCCGCTCGTCTTCGCGGAGTCGAAACGCAACGACGATAATACAGGCGACGCCTGCCAGCAACAACACTGCACTTATCACGAGGCGTTTGTTTTGGTTCGATGGCTCCGTCATCTTGTATACCCAAATTCTGCCAATAGGCTGTCACGTTTGCAACAAACCAGCTCAGGCCTCGATCCGTTGTATCCTAGTGCCATTATAGCCGTCCGCTGGTAGAATTGAACTGTTTGCAGTTATCCTTCGTACCTAATAGGTACGACCTGCACGTAAGGACGGTTCATGTCGTACCTTTGCAGGTAGGACCAGCGCGTGAGGAGCGTTTTCGTGTCAGACACTTCACGTCCTTTTTTCCAAACTTGGCTCATTCGACTTGGTCTGTTCATGCTGACGATCGTTGCCGCGAGCCCACTGATCGTCGGCCTCGCCCGACCACTCGAGCGGGCCGATGGGACCATTTCGCTCCAACCCTCGTCTCATGATATTGACGATTCTACGGAATCCCCACCTCCACACTATGTCGTCGAAGTCACCGGACGGGAATTTCGCTGGCAATTTCAGGTGGTTTTCCCGGCGGAATTCGTTGGTGGATCGCGACCGAACAGCGTTCTACGTATTCCGGCCGGCGCCTCGGTCGATTGGGAATTGTCCAGTGACGATTACGTCTACATGTTCTCTGTCCCCAACCTGGGTATTCGCCAAGTGGCCGTCCCAGGTCTCACCGAAACTTGGCAAACCGGCCCACTGGCGTCTGCGACCTACGATCTACTTGTCGATCCAATTTGTGGATTTCGTTTCTGGCACGACGAACTGATGGGTCGCGTCATTATTGAAGCACAGCCACCGACGCGGCCAAGCGAGGCCAAGTGACCATGACCAGACGATCAACCAAGGGGCGATTGAGTCAGTCGGCGTCGAGATGGCGATGCGAGTTCCACACGCGTGCACTTTACCTGGCGGCAGCAGTGGCTGTTTGCGTATCCGCTATCGGGTGCGAGAGTAGCAGTCGGCGCCCGGTCCCTAAACCCAAGGCGCCGAAGCCCGATAGCAGCGGGGTCTACCACATTCGTCCCGGCGACGAGATTCAAGCCGTCTTGGATGTCGTGGCCGCGCGATCTCCGGCCGCCACCATTCGAATTCATGCCGGAACGTATCGACCTTCCGGCTACGGGCAAGCGTTGATCCACTTCAATAGAGTGCACGATGGCATCACGTTGGAAGGGGAAGGCGATGTCGTCCTGACCGCCGCCAACACCGATGTCGCTCACGCCGACGACAGTAGCTACCCGGCCGTCGTGAATCATGTCGTCTTCTTCGGTGATCAAATAAGTTCGAACACCGTATTGCGAGGTGTCCGTATCACGGGGGCGAACGGATTTGTCGGCACCGACGACGAGTTGCCGTCGATCGAAGAGAATTCGCAACTACCCCAGCTTCGTAAAGAACTGTTCTATTATCTCGATGGGGGAGCGATCAAGATCTTTGGACGGTCGTATCCCACCATCGAAAATGTGGACGTGATCGAAAATCGCACCCGCTTGTGTGGCGCCGGAGTCTCGATCGAACACCGCGGCTTTTCCGCGAAGCTGGTGCGGTTCCGCAACTGTCGATTCCGCGACAACCACTGTCCGGGAACTGGTGCAGCGATTGATGTGCTGCGCGGTAGTGCCGTTCAATTGGATAACTGCCTATTCGTCGGAAACGTCGCCAACACGGGCATGGACGCCATCGCCGCGGAATACGGACTTCGCTACAAAGCGGAACACGGTTGCGGTGCCTTGACCGTGTTTCCCAAATCGAGGGCGATGGTCCGCCGCTGCACATTCACGGCCAATTGGAACGGCGTCGACGACCAAGGTACTGGTAGTGTTTACGAGGACTGTATTTTCTGGCACAACACGGCTGGCGATGGATCGCGGCCCGCTGGTCCGTATGAGCTGGACATCGCCGCCGGAAGCGGCGTTCGACGCTGCTTTATCGAAGGCAACATCCTCGATTTACAGGATTCGATTGATTCCCAGGCAAACACGATGAGACCGTTGGACCCGGACTTCAACGATCTCTTTGAACCGCAATCCGAAGACTATCGAGGGATTGGTTACCGCGACCAGCCCTCGGTCATTCAAGGTCAATTTTAGAAGATCTCGTTACCAACGTACCGGTCGACGGGGTTTTCACCCATTTCTCATATCTATTCTCAACTCGTTCTGATCGAAATACATTCTGAGCCAGGATTTCTCAAATGAAACGTGAAATGTTTCTTTGGATCGGCCTGATTGTCGGGCTGATCATAGTCGGCACATCGGTATGGATATGGCGATTCTCTCAGAAAACCGAAGACATCGCCGATCCAGGACCGTCCGATAAGCAACAAACCGAGCAGGGATTCAACTTCAATTCCGAGCCGCCCAATGGCGAACAAACCAACGATGGGGAATACGTGATTCCACCTGTCATGCAGGATGTACCCGAATTCTCATTGACGGATCAAAGCGGAAACTCTTTTGGCTCCGAGCAGTTAGTCGGGAAAGTGTGGGTCGCCAATTTCATTTTCACTCGATGCCAAGCCACCTGTCCGGCGCAGACGAGTCAAATGCGTAAACTGCAGCAAAAGCTGGCCGCCTACCCGTCCACAGCTGGCGTTCATCTGTTGAGCATTTCCGTCGATCCAGAGTTCGATACGCCGGCAGTGCTGGCAACCTATGCGGCAGCGGCCAACGCTGACCTCGAACAATGGAAATTTCTTACCGGAGAACGAGACGCGATTTGGCAATTGAGCAAGGACGGGTTTCACCTGCCGGTTTCGGAGGAAAGCCGTAACTCGGCCGCGCCGATTCTTCACGATTCAAAGTTCGCGCTCGTCGACCGGGCCGGGCGGATTCGCGGATACTACGACCTGCTTGAAGATGATGGATCGGTCGCGTTGATGCGTGCCTTGAACTTCGTGCTCCCGGAAATGGCTCAAACAGCGTCGTCTGGCGAGACTCACCTCGCCCAACCGCCGGACATTCTCGATCTTTCCTGGCTCGAGGATCGGGAACAACAACAGCGTGAGGCCTCTCAGCAGTGGGAGGTATTTCACGACTTTTCGTTTGTCAACAAGGTCGACGAAAGCGGTATCGACTTTCGGCCCCAAATCGTCGACGAACAGCGTTGGCGGTTGCAGGTCAATCACTACGATCACGGCAATGGGATCGTAGTGGCCGACGTCGATGGCGATGGCCGTCTCGATCTCTACCTCGTCGCTCAGGCGGGGAGCAATGGGCTTTACCGGAATCTGGGAAACGGCAAATTTGAGAACATCACCGACGCGGCCGGAGTTGGCGTTGCCAACCGGATTGGCGTCACGGCCTCTTTTGCAGATGTCGACAACGATGCCGACGCAGACCTTTTTGTGACGACGATTCGAGGAGGCAATATTCTCTTTTTGAATGATGGTCAAGGCAAGTTCGAGGACGTTACCGAAGAAGCAGGATTGAGCTACATCGGGCACAGTTCAGCCGCTCTGTTTTTCGATTTCAACCGCGACGGGTTATTGGACCTGTTCGTCACGAACGTCGGTAATTACACGACCGACGAATTCGCCAGTCTGCGGCACGACGTGACCAGCACGCTGCCAGATGGCGATTTCAAATACTACGTGGGAACCGCTGATGCCTTTCTAGGGCATTTGAAGCCGGAACTATCGGAATCCAGCATCCTCTACAAGAACTTGGGTGGTGGAAAATTCCAAGATGTCACCGAGGAGGTCGGTCTACAGGACGACAGTTGGAGCGGGGCAGCTACACCTCTGGACGGAAACGGTGACGGCTGGCCAGATCTCTACGTATTAAATATGCAAGGAGACGATCAGTATTATGAAAATCAACAAGGCGAACGATTTCTGAAGAAGAGCCGCGAGTTGTTTCCAAAGACGCCCTGGGGAGCGATGGGCGTCAAGTCCTTTGATTTTGAAAATGACGGACGATTCGATCTGCTGATCACCGACATGCACTCGGACATGAGTGAAGATGTTGGACCGGATCTTGAAAAACAAAAATCCAACATGCAGTGGCCTGAGAGCATTTTGCTGAGCAATGACAAGAAGAGCATTTTTGGCAATGCGTTCTTCAAGAGGCAGTCGGACGGGACTTTTCAGGAACGGTCGGATCAACTCGGCGCCGAGAACTATTGGCCATGGGGATTGAGCGTCGGAGATTTGAATGCCGATGGATACCTCGATGTGTTTATTGCCTCCAGCATGTGTTTTCCGTACCGCTATAGCGCCAATTCCGTGCTTTTGAACGACCGTGGGGTAGGCTTTTTGGACAGTGAATTCATACTGGGTGTTGAACCGCGGGCCGAAGGAGCGCGAATCAAGCCGTGGTTTCAATTGGATGCAGACAATCAGGACCGGAACAACCGGATCTGCAAAGGCCGAACGGGAAAAGTGACGGTTTGGTCTGCACTGGGGTCTCGATCGTCCGTTTTGTTCGATTTTGACGACGACGGCGACCTCGACATCATTACAAATGACTTCAACTCAAAACCACTCGTCCTGGTCAGCAATTTGTCGTCAGAGAATGCGTCGTTAAAATGGTTAAAAATCAAGCTCCAAGGGACACGCTCCAACCGCGATGGACTAGGCGCTTTTGTCACCGTTACGGCCAGCGGCCAGTCGTATTACCAGGCTTACGATGGTCAATCGGGTTACTTGTCCCAGAGTCGCAAGCCGTTGTATTTTGGCTTGGGCGACGTGGCGGAAGTTACCGACATTAAGATTGTCTGGCCCTCGGGGGTCGTTCAGACTCTGCCAGGTCCAGCATTGAATCAGACAATTACTGCAGTGGAGCCGAGAGGCGAATGACCGAATCCAGTGAGCCAACAAAACGCCGAGGACTTCTCAGACGCGTCGTCGTTGTGATGTTGATTCTCGCCAGTCTCTCCTGTGGATGGGGACTTTTTTACCATGGCTATAGCCGCCGCAAGATCGCCGAACTGGAATCGGCGACGGAGGCAGCCTACAAAGCCAAGGATTGGGAACAGCTAGAACGAATGGCGCTCGAGTGGTTTCAGTGGCAGCCCGAAATCGCCAAACCTCTATTATTCGCCGCGAATGCGGCGTCACAGCGAAACGATGCCATCCGTCAAAGCCTTTATCTCTTCAATCTCCCGGATGAGGACCCTCAATCAGTGGTGGGATTGCTCGAGTTGAGCCAGATCCAGTTTTCTGTTCTTTTTGACCCGATTGCCGGTGAGGCAACGTGTCATCGCATCCTGCGAATCGACCCGAAAGTGGGCGAGTCGTACCGTCGTTTGGGCTTCTACTACGCCATGTCACGACAACGTGCACGGTTGATTGGCATTGCCAGGGAAGCCATCAATCAGGGCAAGGAGACACCGGATAGTTACGTCTATTTGATGGGCGCCGATTGGCTCGTCTTTTCCAACGGACGCCAACTAAATTCTCAATGGCTCCAATCGGCACCAACGAATGAGACCTTCCAGGTCGCCGCAGCCATTCACTTCACGGCAACAGCGGCGATGACCGAAACATCGCAAGGTGAATCCGGACGAGAACAGACCGAGAAGGTAATGCAAGAATTGCTTGCGCGATTTCCCAAAAACATCGAGGCCCTGGCGTTGCATTTGAATGCGGCATGCTACCGTGGCCAAGTCGACCAAGTCATCCAATTATTGGAACAGGCACCACCTGAATCAGCGACAGACAGCCGTTTCTGGACGTTTAAGGGTTGGGTTCACGAACAGCGTGAGGAGCTGGAAGAGGCGGAAAAATCGTATCTCAAGGCTCTGGAACTCTACCCGTACGATGAGAAGGCATACCATTGGCTCGCGGGTGTCTACCGACAAACGAATGAGTTGAAAAAAAGCGCAAAATACGAGCAAATCTCCGTCTTGGGAACGGAGATTAAGCGGGAAGCGCTACAGTTGGCCGATACGCAATCTCTACCGCGCGAGCTCATGGAGAAAATGGTCAAATATGCGACGGCAGCCGGCGATTCCCAAATCGCCAAGGCGCTCCAAACACGCTTGAATAAATCATCCCCCTAAAATTCCAATTTTTCCTAGCATTTGCCCTTTATATCCGTTAAACTTTACTAAATTCATGCTTTTTCTCTTCTTAAAGGATCACTCGATGCGACATGTAAGTCGATTGGTATGGGTGCTGACATTGCTCCCTTTGCTGGGGTGCGGTGAGGCCCAATTGGACACCGCGGAAGTCACCGGAAAAGTCACCATCGGCGGAAAAGCCGCCGCGGGTATCTTGGTTACTTTTTCGCCAGTTGACTCGGAGGTACCGAACGTACAAGTTGCCAGCGGCCGAACGGCAGATGATGGCACCTATTCCTTGCTGTCAGGCGTGCAGGGTATCGAGGGTGCAGTGCCAGGAAAATACAAAATTGTCATAAATGACGACAGCGTCGCTGCCGGCGAGGACTACATGAGTGGGGACGGCGGCCGAGGCGACGTGTCGTCTCAAGAACCCGATACTGGCACGGGTATGGTACCCGCAGAATACACTTCGGTGGAGACAACTCCGAAAGAAGTTGAGGTTGTCTTAGGTAAAAATACATTTAATCTCGATCTGTAAGCAATCGTTTGCTTTTGCACTTTTCTAGTCGGATTTTTTTGCCCCTGTTTTTTTCGGGAGGATTTTACGATGAAACATGTTTCGTTTGGACGCCGGCGTGGTTTCACGTTGGTAGAACTCTTGGTGGTGATTGCCATCATCGGCGTTTTGGTAGCCTTGCTGCTACCAGCGGTTCAAGCCGCACGGGAGGCAGCTCGCCGAATGAGCTGCGGTAACAACCTGAAGCAACTTGCCCTGTCGTGCCATAACTATCACGACACCTACGGCACGCTTCCCTGGAACAACGATTTAGGGAACATGTCGGACAACAACATCGGGCGGCCGCACCATCTTGGCAATCCGACGAACAAATGGCGAAACTACTCCTGGATCGTCACAGCACTGCCATTCTTCGAGAATCAGCCTCTTTACGATGCGATCGAAAAGGATCAAAACTACGCCAATGGATCAGCGGGCAAGCGACTCGCGCTCGATAATCTCCGCCAGGACATTAAAGAGACGGTCATTGACAACTTGCTCTGCCCATCAAGTACCAATGAGGGCGTGCGGCAGAATCAGAAAAGTGGTTACCGTCACGGTCGTAATAATCTGGCTGCGTGCACCGACTACGTCGGTAATCTCGGTCACATTTGGGGTGGTTGGAAGGACTGTAACGCAGTTCCATCTAACTTCGTTCCCGATCCGCTTCAGCCCAGAATGTTCATCAAAACGGGCGGCAACCCGGGAACGCCATGGGTTAATGGCGATTGGCTTGGCGACATGCCGCGAATTAACGGCGTGTTCACCTACCACGGTTGCCATCGACTGGCCCAAGTTTTGGACGGAACGTCCAATACCTTGATGGTCTTCGAGGACATGCACTGGAGAGGTGGTAACAATGTCGCCTATCCGCATGACCAGAACACGTGCGATGATGCCTCGTGGATCTCCAGCATTGGTGGCATCAACACGATGCGAAACCCCATCAACAACAAGAACAAGGCCTGGTTGCAGGGTCCGGGTGACCGCCGTTGCCACGGCTGGAGCAGTAACCACCCCGGTGGTGCTCAAGGCGCGTTGTGTGATGGTAGCGTTCGATTCTTTAGAGAGAACATTGATCATGTAACTCGATACAAGATCGGCGTTCGAAATGATGGGATGCCCTTTGAAATGCCATAAGGCAAGTTCAAGGGTCTGTTAATCTGACGAAGCATAAAGAGAGGTGGTCGTTTTGCGGCCACCTCCCTTTTCTTTGCGCCGTGTCTCTTTGCGCTACGATTTTCATTCTGTGATTCCGTTCGGATTTCATTCTGTGATTCCGTTCGGAATTCTATTCTCATAATCTAGGGCGTACCCATGACTCAGAAAGCCGTCCTCAAGTGGCTTGCCGCCACAGCGCTTATCTTGCTTGTTGTCTCGCTGATCGCTTGCCCGAAGCCGAAGCCCAATGGCGGTACGAGTGTTATCGAGGAAGATCCCTTTTACCCCTTTGACCTGGGCAAAGGGAGCGCCAAACCACACCAGATCGTCCCGATTACCACGCTGCGATTCACTGACGTTGCCGCCCAACTCGGTTTGGTGCACACCTATCAGAATGGCGAGCAGGGCAAATCAGTGATGGTGGAAACAACTGGTGGCGGAGCAGGATGGTTGGACTTCGATGGAGATGGGCTGTGGGATCTGTTTCTCAACCAGGCCGGTGACCCAACCCAGCCGGCAAACGCGTCGCAGCCACGAGACGTGCTCTTCCGCAATCTAGGTGCGGATGGATTTCAGCAGATAACACCGTACACCTACATCCAGGAATTCGGCTACAGCCAAGGTGTTGCGATCGGCGATTACAACGAAGACGGATTCGATGACATTTATGTCACCAACGTGGGCCACAATTCACTCTGGCTGAATCTGGGCGATGGCACGTTCCAAGAGGTTGGCGATCTCGCGGGCGTGGACGATCAAAGATGGAGCAGTTCGGCCGCTTGGGCGGATCTGGATCACGATGGCGATCTCGATCTCTATGTTTGCAACTACCTGCAATACGATCCATTCAATCCTGCCGATTGCCGGAGCAAGAACGGCGAACGGCGAATCTGTCATCCAAAGGACTTCGACGCTTGGCCCGACGAATGTTACTTCAATCAAGGTGACGGTACGTTTCTTGCGGAAGCGCGTCAGCGAGGGTTGTTCGGCAAGGGCAACAAAGGGCTGGGTGTCGCTATTGCGGACTTCAACAATGACGGACTAACCGACATTTACATCGCCAACGATACGACGGCGAATTTCCTGTTTATCAACCAAGGAAACGGCGAATTTCTCGAGCGTGCCGTGCTGCTCGGTTGCTCCGTCGATCGCTACGGGCGTTTCCAAGCAAGCATGGGTTTGGCGGTCAGTGATTATGATCACAACGGCTTCCTCGACTTGTATTCGACCCATTTCTACGAGGAATCGAACACTCTCTACCGGAATCTTGGCCCGTCGGGCTTCGAAGACGCAACAGCGAAGGTTGCATTACATCAGTTGACATTGCCATACCTGGGGTTCGGTGTCGTGATGACGGATTTTGATCAAAACGGTTTCGACGACCTTTTTGTCACCAACGGCCACATCGAAAATTTCCCTAACAACCCTCAACATCGAATGAAGAATCAGTTACTCTCGTACGACGGCCACCAATGGCAAGAGACTAGTCGTATCGCGGGCAAGTTCTTTGAGCTCAAGATGGTTGGCCGCGGCGTGGCCTCCGCAGATTACGATAACGATGGGGATTGGGACCTTGCCGTTGTTCCGCAGAACGACCCAATACCGCTGCTGAAAAACGAGTCGCAACGCGGCCATTGGCTGAAGTTTCAGTTTCGCGGCAGAGAGAGTAACCGGCGAGGGATCGGATGCCGCATCACGATTCGCCAAGGTGACCAAGTGCTGGTACAACAATTGTGCGGCGGTACCAGTTACGCGTCGAGTCATCAACCTGTGCTGATCTTTGGACTCGGTGAATCGTCAAACGCTTGTGATGTGGATGTGTGGTGGCCCGATGGTCAACTCCAAACACTCGAGGGCTTGACGGTCGATACCGCCCACACACTTGACCAACGGGATGCGTCGTAGTTCTAGAAGGGTGCCGGCGATGTCGCCCAATGTGTGGCACTCGCCCCGCCAGTGTTTTCAATAAAGGGGCAAAGCCTGTGGCGTTTGCCTAGCCTAACGTGATGGGCTCACCGTACCACACAAGTCCGTTCAGGCTGACAAACGCTGTTGCGGCAGCCAGCAAGTGCATCGTTCGTAGACTGGATTTTGGCAGCACATTCAACTTCTCGCAGCGCTCATGCCGCACGCCGTCAACAGCACGGAAACGAACAGCAAGAATGCTCCGGCCGGAAGCAAGAGAATGCCGATTCCTGGGTCGCCGGCAAATATCTGGACTCCACCCAGGAAAAATCCCAAGGGGATCGCGACGCTGGCAACACACAGTGCACGAGAGGCGAGACGCCGCCAACCGGGAGCCCAAGCGGGAACAAGGCAAGTCGCCGCGGCAAAGGCCATATGCAGCAGCGCAAGTAACGTGCCGTGTGCATGAGCCAACGTCCACATTAGCCGTCGTGTTTCATTCGACACATCCAGATACCAGCTAACCTTGAACCCGTGACAGAGTTCCAACGCGATACCCAACGACAGAAAAATCAATAGTGACCACCAGCCAATTCGCAGATGCGCGATGGTCGTCTTGGAAACCTGTGGGTCCCGTAAAGGATTTGAATCCTCCGGGATTTGCTCCTCAGTCATTCTGTTATCACTATCGGTGTGTCATCGCGTTGTTGTAAAAATCGAC
>DUDC01000010.1 GCA_012959465.1 Planctomycetaceae bacterium | reverse complement strand
ACGATCGCAGCAGCGGAGAATTGATGAAGTGGCCACTCAACGATACACGTACCAAACTCGGCTCGCCCGCCAATCGTCCCTGCAACAATAGGACTTCTGCCATCGAGTCATCTAATGCACCTGTTCTCATTGCGATGTCTTGGCTCTCCATAACCCTCTGATTCAGCACACTCTCGTAAGTGACTTTCGATGAGAGTCGCCGGCAATATCGCGAAATGTTGTCCCAGTTTGAGACCCGGCTCAGTGAAATGCGTACAGGTGCCCAAACACGGGTAATGCAAGACGTTCAATCGCACAAAACTGGTCTACAAGCCATTGTTAACACGGTCTGGGGCAAGCCGCAAACCATCGAGGTACGGGAACACACATCACTCCGCCGGCACGAATTCAGTCAAATTGGGGCTGAAGCCCCGTGTCGAGGCTTTCTTGACCGATGAAGTGATTAGTAACCGTGTGGGGTGTTTTGAAGGCGCTCGAACGTGTCGAAAATCGATTACGGGACAAAGTAATCTTCGAAATTCGAAATTCCAACCTTAATGACCTCACGGATCCCGGGTTGGCCTTGATTAAACGGCGGATTTTGGAGAAAAGTAACCAGCTTATGTCCAAACCGATTATCCAATCAATCATTACCCCCGAATTCTCGTTCGTTCAGCAGTGATTGAGCGAATAAATCCGGCCTCAACCGCCGGACAACCAACCTTCGCAACTGGAATGGAATCCAATGGCGGACGGCGAAAAACTCGAACAAGACGAAATCGAAAAGCTGCTCCAGCAGGCCCCAGGTACGCCTGTATCAAAACCTGAGCCGGAACCGCCCGCTGCCCCCCCTGCGACAGGGCAAGCAACGGCCACTTTCCCGGCAACCAGCCCTTCGATGCCCGCGTTTCCCACTCAGCCGCCCGAGGAACGATCGACTCGATCCACCGTGGATGATGTCCAGCTCCTGCTTACCCAGGCAGAAGACGCTCTGGCCTCGGTGACCCAACCAAGTGCCCACGGCTCCCATGCACAACCGTTCGAGCTAACGGAATTCCAGGGAACGGCCGCCAACAGCGAACAGGCGACACTCGACCTGCTCCGCGACGTCGAATTGGACCTGAGGATTGAGTTGGGCCGCGCCACACTTCCTCTCGAAGATGTTCTCAAGCTGAGCCGTGGAGCGATCGTGCCACTGGACAAATTGGCCGGGGACCCTGTCGACATTTTTGTCAATCGTCGGTTGGTCGCCCGCGGGGAAATCCTCGTTTTGAACGACAATTTCTGCGTACGTGTTGCCGAACTGCTCACCGGCGACCACCTCGAATAGCCCCAGATCCAAGAGGCCTAATACCGAATCACCGCGACGAAAAAACTCCCCACACGGACACCAGGATGGTCAGTCCACAACCCGCCGTATCTGTTATCGGCAAAACGCAGGAAGCGTCTTTAATGAAATCCCAATCAGCCACCTCGGTTCTCATGATCATCATCGGGACGGTCGTGTTCGTCGGGGAACCAATTCCTACCGCTGGTCAAAGCAGCGATCAGTTGTACCTTCCGCCAGTCGTGGGAGTGACCACTTCACCCGAGACAACAAATTCGAACATCGACCGGACGAGTTCATCGGCAGGCAAAGGTCAAGTCACCGACACGGACCTGTTACCCAAGCGTAGCAAAGACGAGAAGGCAAGCAATCTTCCCAACAACCTAATGGGCGCCGGAGGAGGCAGTGTTACGACGATGGTCGGCAGCCTAGCCGTTGTCCTGGGACTCTTTCTAATACTCGCGTGGTTCGCCAAACGGAGCATGCCGGCAGGTCAGCGTTGGCTGGCGTCGGAGGTGGTGGAGGTACTCGGTAGAGCTCCGCTCTCCGGCAAACAATCGATGCACTTGGTGAGACTGGGCCAAAAGCTCCTGTTGGTTTCGGTGACACCTCAGGGCTCCCAAACGCTTTCTGAGATTACTGCACCGGAGGAAGTCGAACGACTCCTATCGTTGTGCCAACGAAATAGTCAAGGAAGTGTCAGCGAGTCGTTTCGCGATGTCTTGACACAATTCGAACACGAGTCGGTGGACGGATTCTTAGAGCCCCAAACACAGCCCGAATCGTTTGGAGCGAGAGCGTGAACACAGCATCAGGTCAACGCGAGAAACTTCGATTCACCAGCTGGCTGACTCTGGCGATAGGTTGGACGGTCTTCATGGCCGGGCCGACATTGGGGCAAGAACTTCGATTAGACTCGCTCGCTGAGAACAGCAATTCCGACAAGGCTCTGGCAGAAACGCAAGGGGCCGGGGCCAATACAGGAGTCTTGGGGCAATTGGCCGGCGACGCGGATACGTGGACGAGTCGAGAAGGATTGAGCTCCTCACTCAGAATCGTACTCCTTTTGACCGTATTGAGTCTTGCACCAGCCGTTCTGATGATGACGACGTCATTCGTGCGCATCATCGTCGTCTTGGGCTTGCTTCGCCAAGCGATGGGCACACAACAGATACCGCCGGGTCAAGTAATGACGGCACTTGCCCTGTTCATGACGTTGCTAATCATGGCTCCCGTTTGGAAAGACGTCTACGACAACGCGATTGCACCGTACACTGAGCCGGGTAGTGAGATGACGATGCAGGAAGCCTGGGAAAACGGTTCCGGGCCCATCCGCAAATTCATGATCGCGCAAATAAAGTTCGCCAAGAACGGGCAGGATATCTGGCTATTCTATGACCACATGGGTACCGATGAAGAGCCTCCAGAGACGTACAGCGACGTCCCACTTCAGGTCTTACTTCCGGCCTACATGCTGAGCGAACTCAAGATCGCATTCCTCATCGGCTTTAATATCTATCTTCCATTCCTGATTTTGGACATCGTCGTCGCCAGCGTCACGATATCGATGGGAATGCTCATGTTACCGCCAGTGATTATTTCACTCCCCTTCAAGTTGTTGCTGTTTGTTCTCGTCGATGGATGGCATTTAGTGGTCGGAATGCTGCTCGAGAGTTTCGCAGTCGTCACCTAGCTCGAAGTTCGCCATCTCAACGGAGAATACGATGGATCCCCATACGGCAGTTGATTTGTGTCACCAAGCGATACTGACGTGCATCATTGTCGGCGCACCCGTATTGATCGTCGGAATGCTGGTCGGACTAATCAGCGGGCTACTTCAAGCTCTCACTCAAGTTCAAGACCAAACCGTTTCGTTTGTGCCAAAAATCCTCGCCATGGTGATTGCCTTGGCGGCGGCGTTACCGTGGTTGATCCAGCGAATGATGGATTATTCGGAGGGTATTATCACCGACATTCCGCGAGTTATCAGTGGAAGCTGACCGCTGACGTGGCAGCGGTGGTCAAGACGGGCGTTGTAGATTGGACGGACAGATGAACGCAGCAGCAAACGTGGCCTCAACGTTCTTATTTGAGAATACGATCGTCGTTTTCGTCCTCGTCTTTACGCGTCTCGCCGGCCTGATCATGGTGGCCCCGGGCTTTGGCGCGAAGTCCACCCCGATTCGAGTTCGAGCGTTCCTTGCAGTCGCCGTGGCAGTGCTGATAACGCCAATGCATGCGCCCTCACTAACATTGACCGTTCACAATTTGGTTCACTTGAGCGCACTGGTCGTCCGTGAGGCGTCGATCGGACTGGTCATGGGCACCACGGTCTTTATCATGTTCACCAGCCTGCAGGTAACCGGACAAATTATCGGGCACATGAGTGGCCTCCAACTGGCCGACACTTTTGACCCGTCGAGTAACACGACCGTATCGGTCTTCGCCAAACTCCTCGACGTGGTTGCTCTGTCGGTGTTTCTCTTGATCGGCGGTCATCGTACGCTGATGGCGGCGCTATTGGATTCCTACCATCATCTTCCTCCTGGCCTGACAAGACAGTCTCTCGATGCGGTCGAGCTTCTTCAAGTGACAATTAGTCAGAGCTTTGAGGTCGGGTTGCGCGCCGCTGGTCCCGTCATGATGGCCTTGTTGTTGTCGGTGATTGTCACCGGGCTCATTTCTCGAACGCTACCTCAATTGAACATTCTGGCAATAGGATTTGGAATCAACATCATGGTATTGCTGGGGAGTTTGTTGTTTTCGATCGGGGCCATCATTTGGCTATTCCAAGCCCAAGTCGATATAGCTATGGAACGGGCAAGCTTCTTTTTCTCATCCTCGGTCGACACGTTGACGCCGTAACACTCTGGAAGAGGCGTCTCCGCCATGGCCGATCAACTTGGTGACAAGCGACACGAAGCGACGCCATTTCGTCGGCAGCAGGCGCGCGAGCAAGGACAAGTTGCCCGCAGCCAAGACCTTGCCTCGGCTATTTTGTTGGTCGTCGGGGTGGCCCTGATACTGGTCAACGGACACAAGTTCTCGGCGTACTTCGTGAAGATATTCCACAGCAAATTGGCGGACAGGCCGTCATTGCAGGTCGATGCAAATACAACCACTTGGCTACTACAACGCGACGCATGGGAATTGGGCCTGATTCTCATTCCGGCCCTCGGGGCCCTCCTATTGGCGGCGATTGTAGCCAATATCGGCCAAACTGGATTGCTGTTTCTTCCCGAGAAACTCAACCTGGATATCAAGCGGCTCAATCCCATGTCGGGCTTGAAACGCATTTTCGCGGTGAGCGGTTTCGTACGTCTCCTGTTTGGACTTTTCAAAGTCATCATCATAGCTGGTGTTGCTGTCATTAGTTTGTGGGGCCAGCGAGCGGCCATTCTCGGGATGGCGGCGATACCAATCGGTGAGATGAGCGTATTCCTCGTCGAAACGGCCCTCTGGACGGCTCTGAAAATCGGCGTCGCCCTACTCGTCTTGGCACTGCTCGATTATCTTTTCCAGCGATGGAAATTCAATAAGGACCTGATGATGACGGATCAGGAGATCCGTGACGAAATGAAGATTCTCTCAGGCGATCCGCAGATTGCCGCTCGTCGGCGAGCCATCCAACGGCAACTGACTCTCAATCGGATGGCGAGCATCGTGCCCAAAGCGGATGTGGTCGTGACCAATCCAACAGAATTAGCCATCGCAATCCGCTACGATTTCGAGACGATGCCAGCGCCACTTGTCCTAGCCAAGGGAGCGGGGGTACTTGCCCAACGCATTCGGCGGCTGGCACTAGAAAATGACATACCGATCGTCGAACGCAAAGAACTTGCCCAATCCCTCTACAAAGAAGTCGAAGTGAACGAAGCCATCCCATCGGAACAGTATGCCGTCGTGGCGAAAATCCTTCGATATGTCTACGAGCTCAAGGGGGAAAACGCCCCCCGTCCAGCCGCCTAGCCCAAAGGACCGGAGAAAATCAATTTGACGCGTCGCCCGACTGACAAATCTCCACAGTCCGGGCTACAATACCAGCAAGCGCAAGTCCCGGAAGAAAACGGAACCGCAACTTCTCGCATGACGACGACCAAACAGGCAGCATCGCCTTCAACTTCCTCTTCGCCCGCTAACGCCTACCCGTTCTACGCGCCGCGCTTTTGGCATGGAATGAACTTGCCCGACTTCTTGCGGCTGATGGCGAAACATCGATTCCGAGTTCATCCGATCAAAGTCCCGATGGCAGTGATGGTGGCTGGATTTGCCAGCATCAACTCGGTCCTCTCCGTCGTTCAATCAGTCATATACGGCCGTCGTCTCCGCGAAGCAAAACTCGAACAGCCGCCGATCTTTATCATCGGACATTGGCGGAGTGGCACGACATTCCTACATGAGTTATTTTTCCAAGACGAGCGTCTAACGGCACCGACAACCTACGAGTGTTTCGCGCCTCACCATTTCCTCTTGACCGGTGGCTTTGTGCCCAAGTTGATTTGGTTTCTCCTTCCTTCCCGGCGGCCCATGGACAACATGCCCGTCGGATTCGATCTCCCCCAGGAGGACGAATTCGGATTGTGCAGCTTAGGAGCTCCCTCCCCTCTTTTTCGATGTGCGTTCCCGAACGACCCGCCACCGTTCATCGAGACACTAGACATGGACGTCGACTCGAAGACGCTATTGGCCTGGCAAAACGCCATCAAGCGATTCATCAGCGTGCTGACCGTCGCTCGTCCCGAACGACTCGTCTTGAAGTCACCTCCACACACCGGACGGATCGGACACCTGGACGAGATGTTTCCGGGAGCCCAATTCGTCCACATCGTGCGGAACCCGATCAAGATCTTCCAGTCGACACGTCGGTTGTGGCAGACGTTAGACCGCACGCAGGGTTTTCAGATTCCCAAATCCAATCAACTGGACTCGTTCGTTTTCGAAGCATTTGAACGAATGTACAACGGCTTTGAGAAACAGCGATCGCAGATCACCGCAAATCGACTGCATGAAATACGCTATGAAGATATGGTCGCCGACCCTGTCCAGCAGATGGAGAAGCTCTACGAGCAAATGGAGCTGGGAGGATTTGACAGCCTTAGGCCGCAACTCGAAGCTTTCGTCGCTAAACGTCGCGACTATCAACCGAATATTCACTCTGGCGTCTCTGCGGATTTGATCCGAGAGATCAAGACTCGCTGGGCCAACTACATTGATCGCTACGAATATGGTGACGCCGTCGAACAAGCGTTGGCCGCAGCTGTCGGCGATCAAGGCCGAAGTGTGTAGCCACGTCCCTATGACGGTGTCATCCCGCGGACTGCGAAACGTGCCGATAACCAACCCAGCCCCGAACGCGGTGCCAGCATGGAGCCGTGGGGGCCAAGGAAAAAACACTGGCAAAGCCAATGCCACACATTCACACACATTCGGGTTTCCACCACTCAGCGCCCATGACTAGGGCTGCAGTCCGGCCACCAAGCAATCACGAAGTTCCGGATGTCATTTGCAGTTTATCTTCAATCGCAGCTTCTAGCCTTGCGCGAATTTCTTGCAGCCTCGGTTCGTCTTCGATCTTTCGTCCCAGACCGTCAGTGACGTGGAACACGTCAACAATCTGGTCCAAATATGTGCTCACCTTCGCAACTCGCACCGACAAACCGAGCATATAAAGGGCGTGAGTAATCGAGTACAACAACCCCAAGCGGTCATAGGAAAAAATGGTCACAATCGTGTAGCGATCCGAAGTCGAATTATCGAGACGGACTTGAGTCGGAAGGTGTTCGACAGGTTCGTCTTTTGTCGTTTTCCACACGGAGCGAAATCGAGGTGGCACTTCGGTGGGATCGGTCAAGGACTTTACAAGTGCCGCGGTGACATCGGCTATTCGATCCGCAGGTGGCGGTGGGGCAAAGTCGAGGTCCTGGACGTAGAATCGATCTAACACGAGGCCTTCGGCTAATGTGTGAATCTCCGCCGACAAAATAGGTAGCCGCTTGCTGGATAGGGCGCCGGTCAGTCGATGAAAAATACCCGGTGAGATGTGTTCGAAGGCGCCGACCGTGTATTCCACTGCATTTCGTTCTTCATCGTAACGTCCCCAGGCCACAGCTCGATCATGACGAACGCCGTGTAGTCGATCGAGGATTTCCAGCGTATCACGTTCCTTCCCGGCGATCAGCAGCCCACGCGGCAGGCACTCGATCTGACGGCGGAGCCACTCTTCATTCTTGTGGTTTTTGATCCGTTTGAGCAGTGCCTCTCGAGCACTCTCTTCTCGCAACACGTTCGACGGTATTTCACCCGAGAGCTGCGCACGGGTACGCTCGTACAATTCAATAAGCAGGTCTTTTTTCCATTTATTCAATACCCCAGGCCCAACGGCAGCAATATCTGCACACGTCAATAACAAGAGCAGTCGCAACCGCTCCAGGCTGCCGACTTCAGCGGCAAACTCTAAAATGACTCGATCGTCGGTTAAATCATGACGAAATGCGACGTGCGCCAACCGCAAATGCTTCTCGACTAAGAACCGAATCAGCTCGACTTCTCGAGTCGACATTCGCAAATGACGGCAGGTCTCTTCGGCCAAACGTGCACCCACAATACTGTGGTCATCCGGGAAGCCCTTGCCAAGATCGTGGAGCAGTAGCGCCAAGTGCAGAATTTTCTTCTTCCGCAAGTCTCGATAGATCTCACCGAGCACTGTCTTGTCATCATTCATGTCCGTCACTTTTTGGACGGCGAGGAGACAATGTTCGTCTATCGTATACTTGTGATACTCATTGAACTGCAACAGTGATCTAGCATGCTCCATCGGCGGAACAAGATGCTCGAGTACGCGGAGTTGATGCAAGCGTCGAAGTAACTCCGCCAGCCGAGTCGGTTGAGCCAACAGAGCAAGGAACCGCTCGATCGCCAAGGGTGTCAACGGCACTTGTTTACGGGTCATCATGTCGATTCGAATCGCCTGCCAGGTGTCGTGGTCAATCCAACGGTTGAGCAAATTGGCAAGAACCATCAAGCGGAGAATCTCGGCAAAATCTCCTTGCAACTTTTCTAGACCCAATTTGGTCGCTCGAATGCGCCGAGGCCCGATGCGATACTCGCGACCATCCGAGCGACTAAACAGATTCCCGAAGAATACAACAATCGACGAGCGACCCTTTGCCGTCGCCAAGAAATTCGACGAGATATAACGGACATTGCTGGTGTGCTCAAAGTACTCTCGCATGAATTGTTCGACAGGAAGCAACCCACACGATTCCTCAAAACCGTAAACGCCCGCCAAACGCACTTGCTCCACCTTCTCCAAGTTGTCCTGAGATTTTCCCGCATGGAAATGCAATTCATTGCGTAACTGCAACAGAAACTCGGAAGCGTCTCGCAATGTGCGGCGTTCGTCTGGGACCAGCGCTCCCAATTGCTCAAGTTGCCTGAGGTTGCTCGTGCCGTAGAGAACGAATCCAACCCATCGTACCAGTTGGATATCGCGTAGACCGCCTCGCGATCGCTTCACGTTGGGACAAAGCAAATGGACCGTGTCGCCGTACTGCAAACGTTCTTCGCGTCGCGCGTGATCGATACCTTGAAGGAGACTGCCTGCGCGACGTTTCGTCTCACGCCTGAGGCGCGTCATGAAACGCTCGAACCGGGCCTCGTTTCCACCGAGCCAACGCGATTCGGCGAGCGCGGTAAGAACGCTCGGATCCTTCATTCCCAGCTGAACCGCCTCCTTAGAGCGGCGCAAACTGAAGCCGAGGTCCATTCCCGAGTCGACTAGATCCTGCGTCAGTTGGCGAGCCAGCGGGGCCACTCGATCATCTTCACCGCGGGCGTGCAGCAGCATGAGATCGACGTCGGAAAAGGGGGCCATATCCCGACGACCGTAGCCGCTGTGGGCGACGAGAGAGACGTCTTTTGCCAGCTCAGAGTCCGCCAGATCCTCCAATGCTGCCGTAAACACATCGAGCACGACGTCGTCAATTAGGTCGGATATCTTGGCTCCGATCTGAATGCCCAACGAGCCGCGATTGTGCTGTTGCAAGATTTTGGCCCGGCCCTCAGCAAGACGCTGCCTTGCCGCTTCTACAGCCGGTTTCATCCGCACATTATCCATGTCACGATCTCGTTCCTAACATCATCGTCTCTATTACACGAAAAAGCAGAGGTCACGGGTAGGCCGCGACCTCTGCTTGATTATACGGCATTCGTGGCAATCCCCCTCGTGTGGAGTCGCCGCTACCGCTAAAGAGCCTCCTCACCCGTTTCACCGGTACGAATTCGAATCGACTCATGAAGGTCCGAAACGAAGATCTTACCGTCACCAATCTGGCCCGTTTGTGCGGCCTTAAGTACCGCGTCCACCAACTTTTTAAGGTCGGTATCCGAGCAGACTACTTCGATTTTCACTTTCGGTACGAAATCGACAGCGTATTCGGTACCACGGTACATTTCGGTATGGCCCTTCTGACGGCCGAACCCACGCACCTCTGTTACCGTCATACCCTGGATTCCGCACTCAGTCAGACTGTTCTTGACATCTTCCAACTTGAAATGTCGTACGATTGCTTCGACTTTCTTCATCGTCGCTCCTCCAAATGAAACCGTGGGAGCCCCGTCGTTACGGAGCCCCACAAGGTTTGAGTTTAAGCTTCTCAGACAGGCAAAAAAGACGCTCAAAGGAAGATATAACCTTCTTCGCCGTGCTCGCTGAGATCCAATCCCCTCACTTCCGATTCCTGAGACACGCGCAATCCCATCGTCGCATCTAAGATCTTCAAGATGACGAATGTCACACCCATCGAGAAAACGAGCGTGATGATAACAGCGACAATCTGGCCGATGATCAATGAAGCGTTACCCTCGGCCAAACCAAGGGAAGCGCCGCCACCGTACCCATCGTAAACATGCTTCGTTGCGAACACACCCGTCAACACAGCGCCGAGCGTTCCACCGATTCCATGCACGCCGAAGGCATCGAGAGCATCGTCATAGCCAAGTTTTGCTTTCAAGGTCGTGCAGGCATAGAAACAAACCACACCAGCAGCCAGTCCCATGATGATCGCGGGCATCGGTAGAACGAAGCCACACGCGGGCGTGATGCAGACCAGCCCGGCGACAGCGCCGGAACAGGCACCGAGAATACTCGGTTTTCCGCGAGTGATCCATTCCATTATTGGCCACGCGATCGCTCCAGCTGCTGCGGACAAATGGGTCGCGACAAAAGCGCCCGACGCGGATCCGCCTGCGCTCAACGCACTACCGGCGTTAAACCCGAACCAGCCAACCCATAACATGGCTGCACCCATCGCCGTGTAGGTCAGGTTGTGTGGTGGCATCGGGTCTTTACCAAACCCAAGCCGGTTGCCTATCAACAGCGCACAGACCAGGGCCGAAGAGCCGGAACTGATGTGCACCACCGTTCCGCCGGCAAAGTCCAACGCACCACCGGCGACAGCTCCCTCTACGCCCAGTGCTAACGGACCACCATCCCAGACCCAATGACAAAGCGGACAATAGACGAACAAGCCCCAGATGATGCAGAAGACGGCCATCGTCGAGAACTTCATTCTTTCGGCGAAGGCTCCACAAATTAATGCTGGTGTAATGATGAAGAACATCCCTTGAAAAACCATATGCGTGAGCAAGGGAATCGAGGCATCATACATCGGAGTCACTGGCCGGCCGGCGGCCTCATTCCATTCGCTACCGACGCCCGTCATGGCAAAGTATTCGAAACTGAACCACGACCATCCGCCCTCGCCGCCGAATGCAAACGAGTAACCAACCACGGCCCACAGGACGCTCATCAGCCCCATCAAGAAGAAACACTGCATCATGACGCCCAGGACGTTCTTCTTGCGAACTAATCCTCCATAGAACATCGCCAGTCCAGGCGCCGTCATCATTAAGACGAGCGCTGAACTTGCCAACATCCAGGCGTTGTCGCCTGTCGACAATGCATCATCCTCGGGTTCAGACGCCACTGCGGGTTCATCAGCAGCGAACAACGCGCAGGTTGGCACAAACGTCAGTACCAAGAGCCACAACAAGACCTGAAGTCTAAGAAATGTGCGCACCTTAAATACTCCGCCTATGATTAGATGGAACTGGACACCGCACCACCGATTTTGGCCACTAACCAAAAAATGCGCCGTCCAAAAGGATGAGGGCCCCATCACCGCGCTAGCGAGTCATTCGCCACGTTCCCGCGTGCCTATGTGAAATGACCATTTGCCGCATAGCGTATCCTTGAAAAAGGGGAAAGTAAAGAGACCGGGTGCATAGGAATGATGGCTCAGCGGCGGAGCAAAGTATGAAATTGGTGACCTGCCGCCGCTTTTGGCCTCCGCTTGTCACGCGTGAGTAGGCGGTGCTACGATGCCGTTTCCGCTGCCCAAACAGCGATCGGCGCCGTCAACAAACATCCTCAACTCTCGACTCAACCCCTCAACAGCCCTTTGAGCGCAGCCATGATGCCCGTTCGTTCGTGTGGATTCCTTATTTGGCGAACGACACCGACCATTCAGTTTTTACTGATGAAACACGCCGACCGATGGGACCTGCCCAAGGGTCATGTCGATCCGGGCGAGACGGACGGAGACTGCGCATTGAGGGAGCTCAGCGAGGAAACTGGAATTCAACCCCACGATATTGAGATCGACGGGGAATTCCGTTTCCAGACGCAGTACCCGGTACAATATTCGGGAAGAGCACGCTTTACGAAGACGCTGCTCATTTTCCTTGCCGAACTGAGAACACCTCGCGACGTGAAAATCACCGAACACATCGGTTTTCAGTGGTTCGATTGGTCGCCGCCACACGAAATCCAAACCGCAACCATTGACTCGCTCCTTCGCGCCGTCGACGAACACTGGCGTGACCGGGCGGCGTGCGAGTAGAAACGGGGAAACCATGAAGATCTACACGAAGTCCGGCGACGGAGGACAAACGGGACTCTTCGGCGGTCCGCGGGTATGGAAAGACGATCCACGGATCGACGCCTACGGCACGGTCGATGAACTGAATGCTGCATTGGGATTGGTTCGATGCGAATCGCTCGCAGATGAAGTCGAGACGTTACTTCGCGAAATCCAATCCGATCTGTTCGATATTGGGGCCGAATTAGCCACACCCGACCCGGGTGTCAAAGGAGTTGCTTTCGAAAGGCAGGACCGTGTCGAATCGCTGGAATTGGCCATCGATCGGTACGATGACTTGATGCCGCCATTGCAGAATTTCATCTTGCCAGCCGGCACCCGCGCCGCCAGCACGCTTCACATGGCACGAACCATCTGCCGTCGAGCGGAACGTCGACTTGTCTCACTCATCCGCAATGCGGAAAACCAAAAAACATCGCAGATCGCTTTAGAGTACCTCAATCGACTTGGAGACCTGCTGTTTGTTCTGGCCAGGCACAACAATCAAACGGCCGGATTGCCAGAGCTCGCGTGGCGGGGTAGGGCGGTGCAGGATGGAGATGCTCCGCCATAGACAATCCGTGGGCTGGCACCCACGGCTACATGCATTGGCCGCGTACGCGGCCGGAAATGTTACGCGGTCATGCGGCGTTAAAGCTCGTCAGTGGGTTTATTTGCCCACTTATTTCGAGTTCCGTTCTGCCCTTTGTCGCCCGTTGGTTCAGCGATCAAAGGCGTGATGAATTTAGACTCCTGGCAACCAAATACGGAACAGCCACCGAAGTACTCCCAGCACTCACTGTGGTGAGGGGTTTTACAGCGACTGCAAAACACCATGTCGACAACGATTTGTTCGCCGCAAATTTGGCATTCCGCGTCGCCAATCGCAACTGCTCCGTCGCTCTCGAGAAAGTCGATACCTTCGACGCGAGTCAGCATACTCTGGTCAAATAACTCAAAAAAAGCCCGCGAAAAATACTCGAGCTCGTCGTAAGTCCTCATCCAACCGAGCTTCCGGCAGGTCAGGTGACCCTTCCGCCAGAAGAGCTCCACATGGCCATCACCAAACAGCTTGCATAGCCGCTGGACTTGCCACCGTACACCTTCACTAAACAGTCTCTTAGCAACCACCGGGTCATTTGCCAAGATCTTCATCTGTCGGTCGAAGACTGGATCTTCACTTTCCACCTCGTGCAACCCCCAGGCCGAACGCCAACCAACTTGCACATGGGCTGGGACGAGAATACAGGCGAAATCGCAGTCATTCCATTGAAGATGCGATTCTGTGTGTCGGCCCAATGTGCGGTTCTTCTTGGCCTCGATGTGCGCCGCAACTTCGCCATAACGAAAGCGAGCCGCGGGCCGCCCCCAGACGCCGTTGGTCACGCATACGCCGCCGTACCGCTGAGCTAATGTCCGGTAGGCGGTCACGTGGCGACCTCCGCCACCGCGAGTTGTCGCGGTGACAAAGAAGGCAATTGCAAATGTAAAGAAGATGAACGTCAGGAAACATTCCACCGAATGAGTCTCCTCATGGTTTATTCGAAGACGCGCTTTCCGTCCCATCCTCGCCAATGAAGAAGATTTCGCCCGACACTTGCGAACTCCTTTCGCCATCATTTTCACCTGAAGGCGTGTCTTCTCCGATATAAAAAATGTCTGGACTTGAAGCTTGAGACGTATTCAATTGCGACGGTTGGCCCTGGCGGCGTTTGTAACGAACCACGTTACTGCACGATTTGTCCGCAAGGTCTCGCAGCGGACGAGTGTCGACAGGTAGACTGCGATCAGCTCCCTTACGAATCCACTGTCCTGCAGTGACATTGGAACATCGGTCAAGGTCGTAGACCGCTAAACGACAGGTATCCCACAGCCGTTCGCAAACAAGTGTTAAACTCAAACCGTCATTCCATTCCAGACCCAGGCTCTTTAGGTCAACGAATCCACCGGAAGAAATGTTCGGGTGATAAACGGCCGTCGTGAACCGAATATCCGGTGGCGCCTTGGGGAAACGATATGGCAAACGGATATCGCATGAGTGCTCTTTGGTGTCAACGACCGGAGACACGCTGGATGTTCTCGAGATTAAACTGCCGGAAAAGTGCACTTGGTACGCTGCCGGCGATTTCCCAACGGCCTCAAATCGCATGATCGATGTGACTTCCGCGAGCTGCTGCATTGCGGCTAATTCGGCAGTTAGTCGCTGCCGTCTTTCCTCAGCTGCCATACTCGTCCTCCTCGGACTCGGTCCAATTCGGTTCAACTGGTGGAGGTTCGTTGGCAATGCCCCCGCCCGGCGACGCCAGAGCCGCCTGCGAAACACGGCTGAGTGACAACGTGGCATAAGCCGTGCCGCCAATCAAAGTGATCGTGGCGAGAATCAGTCCGACGACCCATCGGTAGTCGGACATCAGCAACTTGATAGCGTTGGAGGCTGATTCCGATTTGACATTCTTGGCGTCTTTTTCGAGAGCCCTATTCGCCTTACTGAGTTTAGAAACCTTGACGTTCACCTTCCCCAGGTCGTCCTCTGTCCGATTCAGAGCTCGCATTGCCCTGTTCTTTCGATCGTTGGCTTCGGCAAGCTCCGCCGAGAGAGTTCTTGTTTGGGCTGCACTCGTACGTAGATGTTCATTCAACGCGGCAATCTGCGCTTCATTTTCGGCCAGTCGACTCAACTCACCCGGAGCTAATCTACCGGCTTCGACTAGCGCTCGTTCGACCGCTTGCAGCTTCAATTCTGCTTCCCACAGTTGCGACTTGACAAGCCGTTCGGAAGTGACCGCATCTTCGATCGCATCGAGCTTTTCTACAATCGCTACTAATTTCTTGTTGTCTTCTTCGACTTCTTCCTCTCCCAAGGGAGAGAAAACGCCCCAGGCAACAACCAATATCAGTAGGAACTGAAACATCATTGCTCCCGTGATAGCGCCGGCCATCGTCTGGCCTCGCTGGTCGTGAATATGAACCACTGGTGCCGACGGACTGGTGCCACTGGGAACGTAGCGTGGATCGCGACTCATGCTCTCACCCATTTGAAGGTGTTGACAGAATTCAATCAATTCGGATTGACGAAGCTGTGAAGAAAACAAGTAAAAACCGTCCGTCCGGTGAATTTGCTGATCGGCTCCTGCCGGCAGCCACTGAAACATCCCCCGGTCGTCGCGGCAAGGATCGATCACCAAAGCAATGTCGAGCGGTCGATTAAAGAAATTGTCGCAGATAAACATGTCCATTCCGGAGAGAAACACGCCCCAGTCGGGGTGCGTGTGATACCAACCGACCATTTCCAAATCATCGGGAAACTCGTCCCTTTGACGAGTGAACGCCTCCCAGGTCTCGTGGGTGAACTTAAAACTCCCCTTGGTACTCTCGTAGTGTTCGGCGCGAAGATTGACCGAAACCAACACAAACGGTTGCCCGTTTTCGTCCTCGTACTGCCCGCCCAACATCACACCGCCCAATTCAACGGTTGTGTCCGTGAGGGCGTGTCGTTCCATGTCAAGCATTACGTCCATGTCGACGAAGATGGGCAGGTCACAATCTGCTAGATCGCCGACTGCGACAACGGCAAACTGCTTGTTTTCGCTGGGGCGCAGCCGACGTTCCGGAACCGATTCCTCGAGTTCACCAAATTGAATCTCGTCACTCATATCAGGTACCGATTGGTCGACTAGCCATCACTAGAGCCACGCAAGAGCACGGACACCGTCCCTTCAGGCCCCTCCAGTTGCACAATGTCGCGGTCTGGGATTCCGAGGCGTATTAGTTGTTCGTCAAGGAACACCGATGCTTGGTCAAGCGTGTGAACAATGGTTGGCTTTGCCGTCTGGCCACAACGGGCACATGCCGCCTCAGAGACGCTTACTACATATCGTGGACGCATGACCGGGCGTCGCTCGTCACAAGCTTCGCAATGCACGTCCACCACAAGATCGCGTTCCAAGCGAAGCTGGACGGGATCACTGAGTTCGCTGCGTCCAAGATTAAGCAAGTCACCAAGCCGGTCGTGGTTGGTGAGATCTGATTCAACGACCGACGCCCAAGTCTCATGACTTAGACAATCTTCGCAGCGTTGGAACGAGGTCTGATAGAACTGATTTGTCACCCCATTGAAGACGCAAGCCGCACCGCTTTTGATAGGTAAGCCATGAAGCAACTTCAGTGCCTCTTGAACTTGCATGCCGCCGATGATCGACGAGATCGTCGGTGCTGTAGGCACTTTTCCGGCGAGCAAGTCCTCCTGACGAAGCAGCGGACAACTGTAGCGTAGATTGATCAACCGATAGTCATTCTCGGTCATGGCGCATTCGTAACAGGCACTGTCCGGAGGTACAAAGACCTTGACTACGCCGTTTATTTCCTGAATTCCACCATCGATCCAGGGAGTCGTCGTTTTCCAACAACACCGATTGACCCACAGCCGAGCCTCTCGGTTGTCAAGGCATCCAATGACCAAATCAACATCGGAGAATCGCCCCAGTCCAATTTCCGTGATGATGTTGGCGTGCTCGGGAATCACCTGACAATCGGGATTCAACCGAGTGAGGAACTCTGCGGCCACAGCCACTTTGGATCGCCCGCGGTCACTTGGGCGGAACAAAACCGACCGCGACAGGTTGGAATCTTCGATTGTGTCGAAATCGACAACCGTGATCCGTCCAATCCCCATGAGCGCGAGGTTCTTTAGTACCTCATTACCCAACGCCCCGGCCCCGACCACCATGACATGGGCTTGAGCAAGCTTATCCTGATCCCACCAGGCAATGAGCCGCAACCGGGAATAGCGATCGTCATCGTCGATCACCAATGGCTGCTCTGCCATGCCTGCCTACCTTCCTCAGTTACGGTTCGAGGTAAGTGAATCAAGTGCCTATGGGTTGGTCTGTCCAACCATATCTACAACCGTTAAATCGCATGGTACACAGACAGCCCAGTATTGCAATGGACGGCCAAAACGCAGCACATGATTAGCCATTCTCATCGCGAATGCAATAGAATCCGCAGTCCATTACTTCGTCGCCGCGCCACTGAAAAAATGAAAACTCACAGCGAACTGGGTCGACGACCATCGCCACTTGCCATGGCGAGGAAAAAAAATTGCGGTGGATGAACAAGTCATAACCCGAGAGAAAGATCCCGAAATTTGGGTGCGTGTGATGCCAGCCCAGGATCACGTCATCTGGAAACTCGGTGGCAACCCGGTGGTGTAAATCCCGCCAGGTGTCGTGAGTGAACACCAATGACGCGGCGTCACTGCGAGTACTCTTGGCTGCTACAAAACGGCGAACTTCAACGAATGGACGCCCGTCCTCGTATAGTCCGCCGAGCAAGAAGCCACCAATTTCACGCTCTGTGTCTGTTTCCGAAAAATCCAGTATCTGTTCAAGGACTCGCTCTTCAACGAATATCGGACAACCCTCAGCATGAATGGATCCGATCGGCTGCACATTGACATTGCCCTCACGGCAAGGAGCCGGTTTGGCGACAGGAGTTACCATCCACTCACCTCAATAATCAATCGATAAACAAGATGTCGGGATCTTCCGTTTCCATGCCGTCCTCGACCAATTCAGCTTCGACGATCTCTCCATCATCCTCGCTGTGCGGTGCATTGGCAATCGGTTCAATGAACACCACTTCTTGCAACGACGATTCGATCGGTGCGGCAACGACCGGTGGAAGCGTTTGGTGAGGCGCCAGGTTTGCCAATCGATCTCGAATCGGCCGCTTGTCTAAAGGGAAGCAGTAATCGCCTTGAGTCTTTACCCAATGGGCTGCTTCGCGATTGTATGGACTCTCGGTATCAAGGTTGTGGTAGCGGATCATGTCCCACAGCATTTCGCAGAGGTGATCCAAACCCAGACTTGGAACCCAATGTGTGCTGTATCCACCCAGGCAAACGATGCCGCTGCCAGATACATTGGGATGATAAAAAGGTGTCCGCCACGACAGTTCAGGCATCGTCCGAGGATACGATGACCGTAATTGAATGGACACTTCGTGATCCTCGCGGATCAAAACACGTCCGCTCACCGGGTCCTTCCAAAGTCCCTGTCCGAGGAATCTCGCCGTATAGGATTCGGGAGGCATGTCGCCGACCGTGGCCGCCGTGGTAAAACTCAATATTGAACTCTCAGCGGCGAGTTGCTCCATGGCTCGGAAGTCTGATCGAAGACGTCGAAATCGTGGTGACTCCGGCACATTCTGCTCCATCGGATTCGCAAACGACCATGTACTCAAGGCTGGTTCGGCGATCGTGTCGACGCTAACCGGCCACAATCTCAGGATACACGATCAAATGGTCCCCGTCGCATACCGAAGCCTCGAGTAGTGTTTGGTCTTCTCGCAATCTCTTGCCACCCTCTTTGTGATCCAGACTGTAACTCATCGGCTGTCCGTCTGGTCCCATGACTGGAAGATTCATCTTGGTGATGATGTTGGGCAAGATTCGCTTCACGGATACCGTTTCGGCGATCACCGCTTCCACCGACTTGGCTCCCGTCTGGTCCAAGAAGGTAACCCTTGTTCCTTTGCGTTCCTGATTTTCATCCATCGATGTACTCCATTTCCCCAGTGCTATCGCCAGTTTTTCTATATTATCTCAGAGTTATGATTCTCAGAAATCGATCCAATACCTCTACCTCGTGCTATTCGTTCAATCGGAATCATTATTAGGTTATCCGACATCGGGACGCCAGCAACACGCGGACACCCTAAATCTTTTCTACACAGTCACTTACCCCAAGATCGGGTCATTTTCACGCCTCATTTTTGACATTTTCCCCGGTCGATCGAGCGCAATTTCGGTCGGCCGTTCGACAGGTCGCGAGTCATTGAACGTCTTCGATCTGGATTTGCAGGTCCCCAATTAACTGCAACAGTGGGATCATTGCCGCGAACGGAGCGATCCCATCCAAATTGGATACGCTGGTCTTGATGTGCCCAGGTCCAACGTAGCCCCGTCCCAACGTCGCATCCATGGGCACCCATCGTTCGGATACCCACACCTCATTCCACATATGGTAGGCCATTCGTCCGTCGAAGTAGATCAAGCCGATGGCGACCCGAGCCGGGATTTTTCGAGCGCGGCACAGCGCGGCCAACAAGACAGCGTGCTCCGTGCAATCCCCTTCAAGCAGTTTGGCCGTTGTCGCCGCAGAATTGAAACCCTGCGATAAGTTCTTGTTGCGAATTCGTCGGTGCACAAGGGCTTCGAGTTCCGTTGCAATCGACATCGGATCGGTTCCGTTTCTCGCGACTGAGTCCGCCATCTCCTGAATGATTGGGTGATCGACCTCGACGAGTGAATTTCCACTGAGGTCGCCATCGGTCGGACGGTTGACCGCCGACGTCACGATTTTCGAGTTCTTACCCACGCGACGGACTCGAACCGTCAAGCTGCCGTCGCTGTTTCTCGTCAAACTTTGAGAATGGTCATCGACGAAAAGCCCCTTCAGTGGATCACCCGATCTCCGCTTCACTCGGTATCGGATCGTCGATTTTTCGTGCACATCTGGAATTTCACGTCCTAACGAGACATGGAATGCTGCGTACAGATCGAAGTCGTCATTGGGGGCCAGGGCAATCTCTTTCGCGGTTCGCTCTTTGATAATTTCAAACTGGCTGATCGATTGCTTCACAACGTCACCGTGCGTATCGACCCAATACGTACTTTGCATCGACTGGGACGCCAACAACATGGAAAAATCGATGCGAGTAAGCTCCTGTCGCCCCATCATCGTATCAATCGATTCAAGGCCAATTACCTTCGCTGTCACCTTTCCGACTTGGTTGAGCAGGGGGATCAAGCCACGAAACTCTCCGACTTGTCCGGCCTGCAGGCTCATGCCCGATAGCAGTTGATAGTCGCCAAAGAATCCACGCCAGTCCGTCTTCCAGGGCATCAACGTCTTCGGGCCGTCGCCAAGAGTTACCAAGAAGCCACCGTTCGTCGCTTCCCCCTGACAAGTGCGTTCGACGCCGGTCGAAGACTCGCTCCATCGCCATTTACGGATGCGTCCGGATTTGTCTTCCCACGATTCAAGGATCATGTTTTGCTGCAAGCGATCGTTATTTCGCAAAAGCGTGAAGGCCTCTTCGCTGCGCCAATAGATCAAATTTGTGTCCGCCGAATCGCGTTGAACCCGAATAACGGCGTGGCCAACCTTCGCACCTCTCATACGTATCGAGTACCAGTCTTCACGGGGAATCTGCCCAGATTCCCGCCCACCATCATTCTTAGAAATTCGCGTTTTTTTAACGGCTGCCTCGACGTCCTCGGCCGAGTCGACTCGATTGGTTTCGGTGTCGACGTGACAGCCCGAAACGGCCACGATAAAAACAACGACGCACGGCCAGAACGAGCGGCGTGCTGTTATTGGGCAGTCAATCATGGTCGGCACATTCCCTGTGCTACGGTAGTTTGGCTGGTGAACGCCGTTGAAAGTTCTTTTGTCCGACAATCAACTCAGTACGAGGTCGTTCAGCGAACAGTTCACGGTACTTTCTCTCGATAGCCGCCGCCCGTTCCGCATTCAAAGGATGAGTTCGCAGGAAACTGGGAACTCCGCCTGGCACGGATCTGTTTTTCCGGTTTTCGGCGGATAGCCGGGCAAACATGTGGATCGTTTCGCGGACATCATAACCGAGCCGGTAGGTCCACGTGACGCTGTCGAAATCAGCCGTTGCTTCGTCCGCGGGGTGAAACGGATGAAAGTCCTTGCCCATCGATTTCATGTTCCTAAACATTGCTTGCGGGGAAAATGCCGCCGGATGGCCGGATGTACTCTGCAACTGCTGTATTCGTTTCATGGAACGAAGCTGATGACCACGGTCCAGGTGTGACAATTCGTGGGCAATGATCCCGACAAGTGCCGCTTCACTCTCTACCCAGTCGAAGATGCCGTCGTGAAATACCAAATGCCCACCAGGAAAACTCCGCGCGTCAAATCGAGTCGACCGCGCAAGGTAGACGTTGACCTTGCGGTACCGCCGATGTTGCACCATCAATGGTTTTACTCGTTGGACCAACGCCAACAAGTATCGATAGTCGGCTCCTCTTCGCTCGATCGAAACTTGTTGTCCCTTGAGCATCCGCAGGTAGGACTCGACCATTTGTTTACCATAGGCCTGCTCCGCCCGAACATCAATTTTGATGCGTTCCAACGCCGCTTGTTCTTCGGGTGTCGAGTGGAAGAACTCTTTGATAAAGTCGTCCAGTAATGGGGCCTGAAAAGGAAAGTCGGCGGGCTGCTGTGCCTCCGCAGACGCGGTACAGGCAAGAACGACTAACAAGAGCGTAGTCAAGCAACCGTCTATTCGCCGGTATACAAAATTGAATCGTCGCACCTGATCCCCCAAAATCCGCGTCCGGTCTGCAACGACCGAGACGCTCCCTCAAGTCGTAACAGCAAGTTCAGCAAGCGGAAGGATGACACGGTTGATTGTAAAGGAAACCGCTCCCACTTTACGAACAGGAGACGAGTTACAGTGAAGACTCCTGCTGTTGTGCAGCCAACACCGCGAGTTCGTCACACCGCTCGTTTTCTGGATGGCCACTGTGTCCGTGTACGCTCTGATACTTCACGTCATGAGTCTGCAGTAACTTGTCTATACGCTGCCACAATTCGACGTTTTTTAAGGGCTCCGCTCCCGCTCGCCCCTTTCTCTTCCAACCGTTTCGCTTCCACGTTGGCATCCATTGTGTCATTCCCTGACCAACATAGACACTATCGGTAAAAACGGTGACAACACAGGGCCGTTTCAGTGATTCCAGACCTCGAATCACAGCCATTAGTTCCATCTGGTTGTTCGTTGTCTGCTGTTGACATCCGTATGCCTCTTTCTCATTGGAGGTCGTAGGGTGCCGCAAGATGTACGCCCAGCCACCCGGCCCGGGATTGCCCGAGCAAGCACCGTCGGTGAAAAGGTCAACATGGGGGCGTATGGACTGTGACATGGATGTCCAATGGAGGTAAGAAATGAGACGGCGGGGAGATTATATGACAACGAGATGAGTTCACGAGCCGGGTCGAGTCCTTTTGCATGTCCCAGGGCGGTGGGCGGATCAACTCTTCGCCGTGCCCGGCAAAATATGCGGTGTAATCAGCGGATCGGACGCCCCAGGCAAGTCTCGGTCGTCATCCGGAAAGGTCTGCTCGACGACCGCGTCGTCGAGCGCGTCGTCGAGCGCCCATGGCAGATCGACACAAAAAGTACTACCGTGCCCCAACTGACTCTCAAACGTGATTAATCCGCCCATCAACTTACATAATTCCTTCACAATCGAAAGGCCCAGACCAGTCCCTGAATATTCTCGAGTCAGACCGTCGTCGCCGAGTACGGCCGTACTTTGCCGAAACTTCTCAAAGATTATGTCGCGGTCCTCGTCGGGGATCCCAACGCCCGAATCGGCAACCAAGATTCTCAATCGGCCATGGGCGGTACGATGTGTACTCACCTGAATTCGTCCGCCTTCGGGAGTAAACTTGATCGCATTGGAAAGTAAATTCGTTAAGATCTGCTGGACTTTCGTCTGGTCCAAAAACACCTCGGGCATGCCGCTGGCCGTGCGAACGGTCAAGTCAATATTCTTTTCCGTCGCCAATCCCAAAACCACGTCGACCTGAGAACGAACAACGGCGTCCAGTTGAAATTCACTGGGCCGCACCTCCATTTTGCCAGCATCGATTTTGGCAAGGTCCAATATGTCGTTGATCATTTCCAGTAGAACATGGCCCGACTTTTGAATGTTCCCCGCGTATTTTTTTTGCTTTTCCGATAGTGTGTCGAGGCCCTGGAGCACGTCGGAAAAACCAATAATGCTGTTCAATGGAGTACGCAGTTCGTGGCTCATGTTCGTCAGAAATTCGCTCTTGAGCCGGTTCATCTCGTAAAGTCGCATGTTCAACTGCGCTAACTCGTCGACTTTGGCATCCAGGTCCTCGTTGACTTCTCGTAAGTCGGTCTGTGTTTGCGTGAGGTGTCGCAGCATTCGGTTGAACGAGTGTGCAAGTTCCTCGAATTCGTCGTTGGTATGAATCTCTGCGCGAAGTTCCGTTTTTCGACGGCTAATCTGCTCGGTCACGTCACGAAGATGGCTCAACGGCTTCACAATCACGTATCGAACAATTACGTATAACGCCACCATGGCCATGAAGAATGTCGTGATGCCTGCCGCCGACAAGACAGCTCGAATCCAATCGATCGCAGCCGAGGACTGACTGACCGGTTGATCCAAGGAGATCTTGACGACAAACAGCCTCTCTTCGTCGCTGAGAGGCAATCCGACTGACAACTCGGAGAACTGATTCGACAATCCTGGATGACATATGTTGGTGCACGTTCGTTGCCACGTTACGGCATGGTAGAACGTGTACCGATCTTCGACATTTAGGTCGTAAAACAAAGTGGGCGCATCCTTCACCACAATCGTGGCCGGTTCGAACGCGATACCGGAATCAGGAGCGGTTGGACCGACACCGGAAGCGTCCCCGGCGTCTGATTCGGCTTGACTCGACCGCACTTGTTCCAGCAGGTGACGCATCGCCACCTTTTCCTCTTTCGTCATTGGGTGCCGTGACTTTTCGGGTGGCGTTTCCTTGAGGGTCAGGATGTCCCATTCGTGTTTTTCCTGAGTAAACGCCTCGGACATTCGTTTGATGTACTCGGCATCACCGTCATGATCGCCCGTTTCGCCGCCCGGATCGGTCGCGGCATCGTCCTGCGCCCAAGCCTCGAAGTGAATTGCGAGCAGACGTGTTTCAGCGAGTCCACGGCATCTTTCGCGGAGGTTTTGTTGCACGGTATCTCGGTTGGTCCTGATCAACTTTTCGGCAACTTGATCGACACCAATAAAGGCACCGGCAATAAGCAACATGAGACAGGTGCCAAATAGGAAGCGGCATTTCCGCTCCAAACTGGTCTCACCCAGAACTCGTTTGATCGTGCGGTAACTCATTTGCGGCACCCGTCCGAATTGCTGCCGAGTCAAACTCAGCGAGACTCCATCCTCGTTTGGCAAATCCCTCTATTCTGTATTCTAGAACTACCGGGCCCAGCCAACCAGTGGAATTGCCGTTCGGAATGACCGCAAGTCCCCAATCTACTGCAAGTCCACCGGGTCGATATCGACGATCCATTGCACTTCCTTCGGCACATCAACATCGCCAATCGACGCCGCTGCGTCCTGCAACGTCCGGTCGTCTTGAGCCAGCACGAGCAAATGGTAGCGAAATCGGTTCTTAATTCGAGCGATTGGAGCAGGAGCAGGCCCCATCACGCGAAACCCGGCCCGCGTCGCGTCCTTCAACTTGAGCAGGCGTTTCCCGAGTTGCTCGGCAAAACCCTCGACGTCGGCCAATCGTGCACCGCGGACAATCACGCGCATCATGACCGTCCACGGCGGATACAAGAACTCGCGGCGGTGCTTGATCTCCTGTCGGGCAAACGTCTCGTAGTCATGTTTGGCAGCGGTCACAATCGCCGGGTGCTCCGGACTGAATGTCTGGACATAGACATGACCCGGACGGTCCGCTCGACCCGTCCGCCCGGCGACCTGCGTGACCAACTGAAAAGTGCGTTCGGCAGCGCGAAAATTCGGCATATGGAGGCCCGTGTCCGCATTGATCACGCCGACCAAGGTCACGTTGGGGAAATCGAGTCCCTTGGCAATCATCTGCGTCCCCAGCAGGATTTGATGTTCTCCGGCACGAAATTGGGCCAATGCATTTTCATGGCTGCCCGGTTTTTTCATCGAGTCGCTATCCATTCGCAGGCATCCTGCTTTGGGAAAGCGAGTCCGTACCTCGTCCTCTAAACGCTGGGTGCCAAAACCGGAAAATCGGATGCTCTCGAAGCCGCATTGAGGACAGCGATCCGGGCTCGCCGTTTGAAACTCGCAATAGTGGCAAATGGCCAGGGCCTCAGTCTTGTGATTCGTCAATGTGATGTCACAGTCCGGACACTGCATGACGAAACCACATGCGGGACACTGTATTTGGGACGCGTGGCCGCGACGGTTCAATAGCAAAATAATCTGGCCCTGCTCGTCTAACGCGTTCCGCATTGCCTGGTGCAACGGACGACTAATCACGCCCGGATGCCGCGAACGAGTATCGATGATCCGGACATCGGGCATTCGTTGACCGTGAACCCGCTGCGGCAGAGGGACGAGCTGGTAACGACCTTCCTGCGCCGCAAAGTACGTTTCCAGCGATGGTGTTGCTGAACCTAGGATCAGCGGCACGTTACTGGTCCGGCATCGTTCAATCGCCACGTCCCTAGCGTGATATCGGGGGACTTGCTCCTGTTTGAACGAACCGTCATGCTCTTCATCCAACACGATAAGCCCCAAGCGAGGGACTGGGGCAAAAATCGCACTGCGTGCTCCCACCACGACCTGAATTTGGCCTGCGGCGATCTGTTTCCACTGCGACGCTCTTTCCACTCCACTCTGATGACTATGGAGGACGGCAACGGAATCGAATCGAGCTCGAAATCGCTGGCTTGTTTGGGGCGTCAAGCTAATCTCTGGGACCAGGACTACCGCCTGCCGACCATAACGCACGACTTCGGCAATCGCTTGAATGTAGACCTCTGTCTTTCCGCTACTGGTGACTCCGTGCAACAATATCGGTTGGGACGATTCGTCGGCGATCGCTTTCAAGATCTGGTCGAGGGCCATTCGTTGATCCGCGGTCAAGTTCTTGGCAGCTTCTCGTTCCACCGTTGCATTGGGCGGGATGTAGGAAATGACTCGCTGCTTCGTCGCGTTAACAAGCCCTTTGCGCTGTAGCTGTTTGATCGGCGCCGTCGTACAGCCAACTCGGTCGGCCAGTTGCCTTGCCGTGAGCTGAACCGAACTGCCTGCCAAAAACCGCAACGCCTGCTGCTGCTTTGCTGGCAACGCCAGATCTGGAATTCGCACCAGCACTTCGTTCGGGACCGTCAGGACCTTCACCTCACGCGTGCCGGCAAAATGCCTTACAGCCGCCGGCAACGATGCTTCAATCGCGTGTCCCCACTGTGAACAATACCGCTGCGCCAGCCATTTGGTCAGGCGCAACATCGACGCATTGAGAAGAGGTTCACTGTCGACGACCTCAATCACTTGCTTTAGTTTGCGATGCTCCGCCAAGGTGTCGCGACCAACACAGTAGGCCAGTACCGTTCGATTGGATCGTCCCAGCGGGACCTTGACGCGGATCCCAGGCACGACGGACTCCAACAGTCGATCGGGAATCGCATAGTCGAACTCGCCGGATACGCCTTCGGCAAACACGACTTGAGCTACCGATACGTCACTCAGCTCGTCATCGTCCCACGGCATGCTCTCAGGAAACAGCTCCCGCTGCGTGCTCATTGCTACATTCACTCCTGAATCCGGTTGACGTCCTCAGACCCACGCGATTGGTACAGCTCGTGGACTTCGATGTACTTCTCCACCGCACGGGGTGTTCGAAACCGAATCGACTGGCCGTGTGCGACGCGTACGCGAATGCTCGTGCTGCTGATATCGATCACCGGTACCCTGAGCAAACACGCGTCAATTTCATCCTCGGTCAGCTCGGGAAGCAGTTTTTGGAGGATTTTTGCATCGAGGGGTGCGGCATTGGGTCGGGCCACCACCACCGGCGTGGCCAACTCACAGATTCGTGCGGGCGATTTCCACCTTGGCAAGTCGCCCAACGAATCTCCACCCAAAATCAGGAATAGTTCGTCGGCAGGACGCTCGCTGTGAATTGCCTCCAGAGTGTCGACCGTATAGCTGACCCCCTCCCGGTCCATCTCGATCGTGTTGACCAAGAACGGCTGGTACCCGGCGATGGCCAACTCCAACATCTCCAGACGTCGCTTGGCAGAAGTAAGTTGTTGCCCCTGTTTGTGAGGTGGGATTGCCGCAGGCAAGAACACGACTTCATCCAGACACTTTTGCTCACGGACAATGTCGGCGATCAACAAGTGCCCGATGTGAATGGGGTCAAACGAGCCGCCGTACAACCCGACTCTCATGGGAAGAGCATCCTATTGGTACCGTTTCTCAAAACACCGTTCGCAATTTCGATTTACAAACTGAATGTTACCCCGACCATGGGGGTCGGTGAAACGGGGGCAAGCCGAGATGCCGCCAGAGTGGGCCCATTGACCACTGAATTGAAGTGACCGACAACCGCTAGTACTCCCAGCTGCCCAATTCCCGGATTCGTTCGCCTTCTAAGTGCCGTAATACCAGCAGCGAATGAACTGATGCCAGTGGTTGGTCGTGTCCCGCATCCCCAGCGAAGTATCTTCGCTACCCTCCTCAAATGGGCTCCATATATTGGGTAGCACGACCGTCTCGATGCTCAACAACTCAACTCCCTCTTCTTCGAGCCAAGTATTCAGAGCCACCAGAACTTCGTCGAGACTCTCATATTCGGCCGGACGCAACAGTCCTGAAGCAGCCGTCTGCTGCGGAACAAAGTCACGATGACGAAGCATGTGTAGTACCGGTTGCGGGGAGAGTCTGGTTGTTCGAGGTTACAAAGGACGCTTGCACTGGCTTGGACGGCGCCAGCGGCAACCGAATCGTAAATGCCGTCCCTTTTCCAACGGAACTGTCCACTCGTACACGGCCGCGGTGGGCTTCAATGATGTCCTTGCAGGCCGAAAGTCCCAGCCCAGTCCCTCCCTTGCCGCTTTCGTCCGGCCCGTCCTTGGTGCTGAAATACGGATCGAAGATCCGCGGCAGTTTGTCCGGCGGGATACCTTGACCACTGTCACGGAGTGTCAGGTCCACGGCTCGAGCATCTTCCGCCGGCCGGATTCGAATAAGAACCTGTCCACCGTTGGGCATTGCCTGGCGGGCATTGATGAGAAGATTCAACAGCACTTGCTGGATCTGGTTGCCGTTGGCCCAACACGGGCCAACTTGCGCAAACTGTTTTTCCACTTGAATTCGGTACTTCCGCATCTCTCGTTCCAACAGCACCAACGTATCCTCGGTGAGTGATACCAGGTCCGTTGACTCCATCCCATGCGATCGATTTCTCGCTACCGACAGAATCGTGCTGGTAATTTTGTTCGCTCGTTCACCAGCCGCCAAAATTCGGTCAAACGCTTTGGTGCGAGTCGCGTCGTCCTTGTGCCGCAACCCCATCTTTGCGTAGTTGATTACCGTCATCAGGACGTTATTGAATTCATGTGTCGTTGTTCCCAACAACTCACCCAATGCCGTCATTTTCTCGGCTTGCGCAAGCTGAGTCTTCAATTGGTCGACCTGTTGCTGCAGTCGTTTGTTTTGGGCGTCGCCATCCGTGGTCATAGGGCCGCGTTCCTCCTTATTACCGTGTTTTGCGCTGCTCATGTCGCCAACCCACTCGGCGTTCTTTTGCCGACATTGCCAAGCCCTCGCAGTCAACGCCACCGGCTGGCCTTAACCACTGCCCAGATTGGCACTTCAGTCATCTGGTTCTATCGACGAACCAGCCTCGCGTTCTACAGCCCAAGCCGATATAATCGCTGCCGAATTCATGATGCCGTTGTTAAGGAGGACACGATCATGCACACCGTCGACCTTTTGCACGAAGCGCTCGAAACCGCACAACAACTCGGTTACGGCATTCGGCACGAATGGCTGGGGACAGGCGGCGGGGCCTGCGAATTGACTGGGAGAAAGTGGTTATTCGTCGATTTGGCGATGAATTCGCAGGAACAGCTCGAGAAAGTATGCGAAGCCCTCCAACAGGACGCAAGGCTCGACTGCTCCAAACTTTCCGACGGGCTTTCTCGTTGGTTACAATTTCGACGCGCCGCTTGACCTGAGGGATCAATGCTTCGATGTCGCCCTGGTCCCTGTGAGATGAATCGCATGCCCCCAGTTCTCAACAAATTCCTCCGCTCGAATTTTGCGACGTTCTTATTCGTCAGCGTGATGGCAAGCGGATGCGGTGGGTTACAACATCAATCCAACTTGATCATTCCGCCGGGGACGCAGCTAGAAAACCCGCTCTTTGTGGGGTTGCCCGACGGCGAGTTCGTCTGGAATCAAATTGTCGATTCGGTCGACGACTATTTTCTAATCGAACGTGAAGAACGAATGCGGCAACTGGGTAGTGTAATCACCGAAGGACGACTCTACACTTTGCCGACCGCCGGCTCGACGTACTTCGAACCCTGGCTCAGTGACTCGTCACCAGGCTTCGAAAAAGCACAAAGCACACTACAAAGCACCCGTCGGCAGGCGTTTGTTCGTGTAACTCCCAATGCTGAAGGCTATTTGATAGAGGTTGTCGTCAGCAAGGAACTCGAAGACCTCTTCCAACCGGAGTTTTCATCGGTGGGCGGATCCGTACAACGGCACGACGGATCGGTTGAACGGAGTAGCGGGGGGACGCGAGACGACACGTCGGTCTCGTTGGGCTGGATTCCACTCGGCCGCGATCACTATCTCGAACAACGCATTCTGCTCGATCTACAATCGCGATTCACCAACGCACGATAGATATCACCGATGCCCGTCCATCCCCAAATTCGTCTGCAACTCACGAAACTGTTGGCTGTACGTTTCACTTGACGAGTGCACATGTTCGGCTTCGGAAATGAAGTTGATCTCATCATCACGATACACACCATTTTCGATGAGAATCTGCTCGAACCGATCGAGTGGATCGCCATAGACAATCAACAGCTTGTGTTCATCGAATTGGACTTCCTGTGGCACGTCCGGATTGAGGACGGCAAGTCCTGTGCAACCGTCGTTAAGCAGCAAGTCCTCATAGTCCCATAGCGTACTCTTGAAGACTGGCATATCGATGTGCTCACGATACAGGTCTTCGTGCCCACCGTTCCGATTGTGGCTGGTCTCCAACACAACATCCACTTCAAAACCAAGTGGGTCGATCAGTTCCAAGAACAGGCCGAACAACACATCACTGGTGGCCGCGCACATGAGCACGGGAACGGACGTTTTGGCTTCTTCGTCGCGGTAAACATCGTGACGATAGCCTTGTCGCGGGACGATTTGAAGGTCGAACGACGGCCGGATTGCCTCGGTCAGTTGAAAGCCGCCATAATGATCAATGTCCAAGTGCGCTTCCAACTCATTCTCTGAGAGATGCTGGAAACTACTTCTGACCTGATCAATGGTCACATTTTCATGAAAAACGTTCTTGAAGAAGCGTTGCAAAAAACCCATTGTTACCTCAAAAAATCCAAATGACAATCGTTTATCGGGGGGGCGGTCTCGGTTGTCGAGCCAGTGAATTGTTCAAGGTTAGGTCACGAATTCGTTGCGTGACGGCGAGTTCATTGCAGAGATGTCGCTAGTGACGATGCGGAGTCTGGAGTTCGCCAATAAGCACCGTGAGGATTGCAAAACCTCTGCGGTGAGAGCGAGGATCAACCGGTTTTCGCTTCACGATAAAATCTAGCATTCGGCTTCGCGCCAACGGTTGCCTTCATTCTTCTCGATGCTGAATCCGGTCTTTTTTGCTGGAAAAGGGCAGGCTGTACGGGTTTTGGCGGCGGAGGGAATGTGAGGCAAAGAAAAGTGGCAGGCGGTTGCCTGCGAGGAATAAATCAAGCGCACTGGCGAGTTTGTCTTGATCCGTTTTTGCGATTCGACCAGAACAAACGGCGTTGACTTGTTCTCAGGCGATTTTTTGACATTCGAAAGGAGTTTCTTTGACGCGTGAACATCGACAGATGTCGAGGTTTAACGCCGAAGTGAGAGGATGCCCTATCAAACGGGGGGATCTTCTCGTCAACCGACATCGCCCAAGTCGAGCGATTCGCCGTACTGGGCCTTCATCAGTCGAGCCAGTTTGGCATGTTCAGTGGACTTCAAGTCTGGATCGCCTTGAATGAGTGTCTCTGCCTCGCTTCTCGCCTCTTCCAGCGTCTGATGGTCGTCGAGAAGACTGGCAATCCGAAACGGTGGCAAGCCATGTTGTTTCGTGCCCAACATGGCTCCCGGCCCCCGAAGTCGAAAATCTTCTTCGGCCAACACGAAGCCGTCACTTGTCCGACAAAAGATGTCCAGGCGTTCGCTTGTTACCACGGAATCGTCAGAGAAAACACAAACGTAACCGGGATGGGCGCCACGGCCGACACGGCCACGCAATTGGTGCAATTGTGCCAGTCCGAACCGGTCACTACTCTCGATCGTCATCACGGTTGCGTTGGGAACGTCGATCCCGACCTCAACGATCGACGTGGCGACCAGGACCTGTGTTTCTCCGCTTGAAAATCGCAACATTGCCTCGTCTTTTTCGCGAGACGTCATTCGCCCGTGCATGAGATCGATGCGAAATTCTTCCAAGGTCTGGCAGGCAAGTTCCTCAATTACCTCTTCCAAGCTGCGGACGCCGTCCACGACCACGGCACCATCCGTTTCCGACCCACCGACCACGGGCACGATGACGTATCCCTGCCGCCCCTCTCGCAATTTCTTAGCGAAAAACTCCCACCAACGGCTTCTCGTTTCGGAAGTCCCTTTGTAGGTGTGAATCCGGCGTTGGGTGGGCGCACCTTGCAACTGAGACACGGAGAGGTCACCGAACAGGGTCATTGTCATGGTCCGCGGAATCGGCGTGGCGGTCATCACCAAATAATGCGGCGCAGCTCCCGTCTGCTTGAGCAAAGCGCGTTGTCTCACACCAAATTTGTGCTGCTCGTCGATGATGACCAAGCCGAGCCGTTGCATGTCCATCTTTCCCGACTCAGCCGCATGAGCGAGTGCCTGAGTACCCACGAGCAGGTCGACCTCGCCGGCGGCAATACGTTTTAGTAGAGCGTCTCGTTGACTCGGCGTGTCTGCGCCAATCATGGTTTCAATACGGACGGTGCTGTGGTGCAACAGCTGTCGCAGCGACCTCGCGTGTTGACGTACCAGGACCTCGGTTGGTGCCATCATTGCCGCTTGGTAACCGTGGGCAACACAGAGCAGCATTGCAAATGCAGCGACAACCGTTTTTCCGCTACCGACATCCCCTTGCAACAATCGATTCATCGGCCTATCCATCGCCATATCGGCAGCGATCTCTTCGCAGACCTCAACCTGAAAGGGAGTTAAATCGAATGGAAACAAACGCAGGATGCGAGCGCGTATCTTGGCAGATATTGGAAGTGGCGGAGCATTTTCCACCGCCAACATATGACGGCGACGCGCCAGAGCCAATTGCATAATAAACAACTCCTGAAAGACGAAACGCCGCCGCGCCCGCACCAGTTGCTCACGATCCCGAGGTTGGTGGATCACCGACAGAGCTTCCTCAACGGCCATTAATTCAAAACGTTCCAGCAGTCCATCCGGAATCGCCTCCTCCAGCACGCTTCCAAATCGCTCTACGGTGGCGGCAACCATCACCCGCATTGGACGTTGTGCGAGTCCCTCGGTGAGAGGATAAACCGGCAACATTCCCTCGGGTTGTGGCTCGTCATCGTGAAAAACGAACTGCGGATGAGACATCTCCCATCGTCCACCTCGTTTCTTGGGCACGCCGCTGAAGATGCACCCTTGGTCGGCTCGAAAGCGATTCTTCAAGAACGGTTGGTTGAACCATACGCCGCGCAGGTAATCGACTCCGTCATGAAGCAACACGCCCAACATGTTGCGGCCGTCGCCAAACTCGCGTAGTTCGACCTCTCGAATGGTTCCGGCAACGCTTACTTTTTTCCCTTGCTCCAATTGGCAGACCTTGGACAGTTTCGTGAGATCCTCGTAGTCTCGCGGAAAATGAAACAACAAGTCAGCGACGGTGTCGATACCCAGTTTGTTGAGTAGTTGAGCCCGCGATCGACCTACACCTGGCGCCTCATGCACCGGCATACTTAAAAGTTTGGCATCGTTGGGAGACGGGTCGCTGGAGTTCCTATCCATGAACGCATTGTAGACCTTACCTCGGCACGGAACAGATCCGACAGGACGTGTCAGAGTGACATGAGAACTGGGGGAATTGTTTTCAGGCGATTTAGGCATCGCGTCACCTAGGAACGACCGCCGCAAGCCCCGCCCGATTGATGTATCAATGACGTAACTTGTCAGCAGGCCGATTTGTCAGGTGGCGAAGTTCTTCAGCACCTGAAGGCCGTGCGTCTGACTTTTTTCGGGATGAAATTGAGTGGCGCACAAGTTGTCTCGCCAAACCGCCGCACAGAATGAGACCGGGTATTCGCTCTCAATCGCGACGACACTCGGGTCGTCAGGGACCACATGATAAGAATGCACAAAATAGAAGTGGCTTCCCTCGCCAACGCCATCGAAAATTGGCGGACGATGCACGAAATGGAGCTCATTCCAGCCCATATGCGGCACTTTGCAATTCGACGGCACGTCGAAACGAATCACTTTGCCCGCCAGCAGGCCCAGCCCTTCAATGTGCCCATCTTCTTCGCTGTAGTCAAACAACAACTGCAGACCCAAACAGATCCCTAGAAACGGCGTGCCGTTACCGATCACCTCCGTAATGGGGCCTACCAAGTCACGGCGACGTATTTCGCCGATCGCATCGCGAAATGCGCCAACTCCCGGAAGAACCACTCGGTCAGCCGCAAGGATCTCCGTCGGACTGTCCGTGATGATCGCCTCGACCCCCACCGACTCGAACGCCTTTTGCACGCTGCGGAGATTTCCCATCTGGTAATCGATGATTGCGAGCATTCGAAACGTCTTTCGACTCAGCTGTTGTGAAGAAATGAAAAAAATCCACGAACAGACGAACGACACGCCGAGTGAGTCGCATGTTCGCCCTTACCGTGTCGATCTTAACCCGAAAAAACGCTCGAGGGCAGGGGATATCGACCCGAGCCGGCGTCCGATCGGGGCAGGGGCAGTGAACCGGAATGTCGGCGGGGTGCCCCGTACCATGGGCCGATTTGGCTGAAGGTCGATTCAGCGGACATGAGACCACGGAGATCTGTTGACGAACCGTTTGGGCAGAGGAAGTCCCGCACAACGCAAAAAACACCCAAGCCTCCCTGATTAACTCGCTTGAGTCCCGAGAGTTGAAACAGTCAATGATCAACCACGGGCGGAAACACAAAACGAGAATGATTGGGTCCTCAGAAAATCAAAAGGATCCCCTGGCCAACCCTTGCCCCACAAAGAAATTAGCGCTGCCACAGAATCTGGCCAGACACTCCTTGCTGGGATGCTTGCTAGCAGGTGTTGTATGTGGCATATTGCCCGTTTCACGTTTGTGATGAGGGGGTTCCCCCAAAGGTCCAAGCCACCAATATTGACGGCAATTGTCCGCCGTTCACTCAAGGGGACATGACACAACACATGGAGATTTGGCCTGCTATCGACCTTCGCGGTGGATGTTGCGTTCGGTTGATCCAAGGAGACTACGACCGAGAAACCATCTTTGGAGACGATCCGGTGGCGATGGCTGCGCAATGGGTTGAGGCGGGTGCGGAACGTCTGCACTTAGTCGACCTGGACGGCGCTCGCGACGGACAGATGGGGAATGCGGAAGCAATCCGCGCCATTCGGAAGAGAGTGGATGTGCCGTGCCAATTAGGTGGTGGAATCCGAGACGGAAAGGTCATTCAACAACTTTTCAATTGGGGAATTGATCGTTTGGTTGTCGGCACCAAAGCACTCAAAAATCCCGTATGGTTTCGCGAGGTCTGCGAACAACATCCGGGACAATTGGTCGCTGGGGTGGACGCCCGGAACGGGCGAGTCGCCACAGATGGTTGGTTGGAAACGAGCGATGTGGCGGCCACGCAGTTGGCAACGACCCTTGCACAGCTACCTCTGGCTGGCATCGTCTACACCGACATCGCAAAAGATGGCATGATGACGGGACCAAACTTTGAAGCCATGCGACAGATGAGCGAAGCGGTTGAAGTACCCGTCATAGCCTCCGGAGGAGTTACCACCAAGGAGGATGTGCGACAACTGGCAGAAATACCCATGGCCGGTTGCATCATCGGACGGACGCTTTACGAAGGGAAGTTGACGATGGCCGAGGCGTTGGAGGCGGCACAACACACGAACAGCTAGAACTGCAGGACAAAGACGTTTCATAAACCAAAACGAGATTGTATGGCCGGTGCAGCCGGGCGATGCGTCGAATAATCGCTCCACGGACTACGATTCCAACTGCAATAACTTGCGGCCGAAAACGCGGAGAAAAGGACCAACTATGGCGAAAGCGAAAGTCGAGGACATCCGCAACGTGGCATTTTGTGGTCATGGTGGAGTCGGAAAAACGACGCTGGTTGACCAACTACTCATCAAGACGGGTGCCGTTCCCGGAACCCCCAGCGTAGACGATGGGACAAGTATTGGTGACTTTGACCCGGAAGAAAAACAGCACAAGTACACAATCGAAGCAACCGTCACGCACTTCGACCATGCCGGAAAACGATTCAACGTAGTCGATACACCCGGCTATCCCGACTTTATCGGACAGACAATCGGTGGATTGCGCGGCGTCGATAATGCCGTGATTGTTGTCAACTCGCAATCGGGCATCGAAGTCAATACACGCCGTGTTTTCGAAGAAGCCGGAAAGGCGGGCGTCGGTCGTTTCGTCGTCATCAATAAGATGGATGGTGAGAACATCGATTTCGAAGGCGTAGTCGGCGGGATCCAAGACCTGTGGGGTAGTCAATGTGTGCTGCTCAATGTGCCCGTAGGCCAAGGGGCCGACTTTGAAAAAGTGGCTAGCACGCTTCATCCGACCGAAGAAGCCGGGGCGCTTGTCGACCCTAACGAGATTCGAGAGGCCTTAATCGAGTCCATTATCGAGGTCGACGAAGAGGTAATGGAAAAGTACTTCGAGGGAGAGGTCCCATCGGATGAACAGCTGGCAAAACTAGCGGTACGAGCCGTGGCCGCAGGTTCACTAGTACCTATCCTTTGCTGTTCCGCAAAGACTGGCGTCGGTTTGGATGAAATATTGCACATCCTCTCGTCGTTTGGGCTCGACCCGACCATCGTGCCACAAAACGGCATCGAGGGCGAAAACGAAGTCGAGGTAAAGCCCGATCCGAACGGTCCGTTGGTCGCGCAGATCTTCCGCACGCGGATCGACCCGTTTGTTCAGAAACTGAGCTTCATCCGCATCTATTCCGGCACGCTGAAAAAGGACGCGCACGTCGCGACCAGTAGCAGCCGCAAGGATATTAAGATGGGGCAGCTGTACGAAATGCAAGGAGCCGAGACGACCGCCGTCGAGGCAGCGACACCGGGCGATATCGTCGCCGTGGCAAAGATGGAAGAACTTCACACTGGGACGTCCGTCGGAACTGTCCAAATGCCGACAATTCCATTTCCATCGCCGATGGTCGGTTTGGCGGTGATGCCGCGTAGCCGAGGTGACGAAACGAAGCTCTCTGGGGCCTTGAACAAAGTAGTGGAAGAGGATTCGACATTTCGACTGGATCGTGACGCGCAGACAAAAGAACTTGTCATGACCGGAATGAGCGAACTGCACCTGAACGTGATCCAGGAACGACTCGTTCGTCGTGACAAACTAGAAGTGGACACGAAAGAGCCGAAAATCCCCTTCCGAGAGACGATTCAGGCAAACGCCGACGGGATGTATCGACACAAGAAACAATCTGGCGGACGAGGGCAGTTTGGCGAAGTTCACATACGAATGTTCCCGCTTCCGCGAAATCTCAGTCTGGACGAGTACTGCACCAAGTCTCGTTTTGCATCGATGAAGACCTACCATTACGACGAGGTGAATAATTTCCTCTGGGTAGACTCTGTTGTCGGTGGCGTGATTCCCAGCAATTTCATGCCGGCCGTGGAAAAGGGCTTCAAAGATCGTCTAAATCGAGGGGTGATCGCCGGTTACCAAATTCAGGACGTCTGTATCGAAGTTCACTTTGGGAAACACCATCCCGTCGACAGTTCGGAAGCAGCCTTCAAGACGGCCGCATCGATGTGTTTTCGGGAGGTGTTTCAGCAAGCCAAACCGTGCCTGCTCGAACCGGTCGTCTCATTGGATATCACCGTCCCTGAACCGAATGTGGGGGACGTCTACAGCGACATGTCCAGCCGCGGTGGACGGGTTCAGGGTAGCGACTCGGCCGGCGGTGACCTGCAAACGGTTCACTGCGAAGTTCCGCTTCGAGAAGTGACAACTTACGCTAGGACCCTCTCCAGCATGACCGGCGGTCAGGGCAGCTATGCGATGGAGTTTAGCCACTATGATGCCATGCCACCCAACGTACAACAGGAAGTGATGGCCAAGTCGAAGGTCCAAGAGGAAGAAGAAGACTAGACGACAATTTACCCAACCTGCGTTGGATCATCGAAGGTAGTTCCCCAGGGTGCTACCTTCGTTTTTTCTTGCGGCCGCTTGACGCTTATCTCGATTACGTATTGCGCCCATTCATCCGATCCCTCAGCTCCATTCGCAACCGACGACGGCCCTTTTTTGACTGGTTACGGTCAAGTTGAACCCTTAATCAGCTGCTCTAGACGGCCTGTTCCCGATTCGCTACTCTCCGCCGCAAGTTTCGGCCAGCAAAGGTCAAAACTTGAGGGAAAATTTGGGTGAAATGATAATTTTGGGAGACTGTCAGGGACGATGTCAGGACCGTCACGTTGGTACGAGTACATTTTGCCGATTGGAATCATCACCAGTGTGTTGGTGATTCTGGTTCCGCTTCCATTGATGTTGATGGACCTGTTGTTGTCTGCAAACATCACGATTTCCGTGATCATCTTGTTGACGACGATCTACGTTAAAACGCCTCTCGAATTCAGCATCTTCCCATCGCTATTATTGGTCACCACGCTGAGTCGATTGGTGCTGAATGTTGCCTCCACAAGATTGATCCTCACGCGTGCGGGCACCGACAATCTGGACGCGGCAGGCGGTGTTATCCGCAGCTTTGGAGACTTCGTGGCGGGTGATCGAGTCGTGGTGGGCATTATCATCTTCACCATCATCGTGACCATTCAATTCCTGGTGATCACCAAGGGTGCCACCCGTATCAGCGAAGTTGCGGCCCGATTTGCCTTGGACGGAATGCCCGGCCGCCAGATGGCGATCGATGCGGACCTTAACGCCGGTGTCATCGATGAAGTAGAGGCACAACAGCGGCGAGACGAGATTACTCAACAAGCCGATTTCTATGGTGCGATGGACGGTGCCAGCAAATTCGTCCGCGGCGACGCGGTTGCGGGTATCGTGATCACGATGATCAACATTGTGGGTGGTCTATTCATCGGCATGGTTGAATCGGGTATGTCCTTTGTTGAAGCCGGTCAACTGTTCACGAAGCTGACCATTGGCGACGGGCTCGCCAGCCAGGTGCCAGCGTTCCTCATTTCGCTGGCAGCCGGCTTGCTGGTGACACGAAGTACGCAATCCATCAACATGCCAAAAGAGTTCATCCGTCAGATCTTTTCTAGGCCAGAAGCGATGGTGGTTGCCGGCGCGTTTTTGGGAGCGCTCATTTTCACCAAACTCCCTGCTATTCCTCTACTAGCACTAGGCGGTGGCTGTTTCTCGATGGCCATCCTGTTGAAACAGCAGGCCAAAGAAAGCGCTGCAGAACAGAAAGCCGTCGAAGAAGCTGAAGCGTCACCGGTCGTCGAAGAACGCATCGAAGACTACCTGACGGTCGATCCAATGGAGCTAGAGATTGGCGTGGGCCTTATCCGTCTGGCCGACCCGAGCCGTGGCGGTGATCTGTTGCCGCGAATCACTGGCGTGCGTCAATCGGTCGCCGCGGATATCGGGATTGTGTTGCCCAAGATCCGCATACGGGACAACATGCAGCTGGACGAGCACGCGTACCGCATCAAGATCTCGAACAACCCAGTCGCCAATGGTGCCGTTCGACCCGATCACATCCTAGCCATGGATTCGGGAATGACTAGCGGTTCGCTGCCCGGTGAAGAGACCAAAGACCCCGCATTCCAGCAGAGAGCAATTTGGATAGAGCATGGCCTAAGAGATCGTGCGGAAATGCTGGGATACTCTCCTGTCGACCCCGCCGCAGTTGTGGCGACTCATCTTCAGGAGGTCGTTCGCCGCCACGCCGACGAGCTCCTGACACGCGACGCGACAAAACACTTGATGGAAGAACTGAAAGAAACGTCACCGGCTGTTGTCGATGAGTTGATCCCCGGCATGATGAAGTTGGCCGAGGTCCAACAGGTCCTGCAAATCCTCTTGCGTGAAGAAGTACCCATCCGACAACTTGCCACGATTTTGGAAACACTGGGTGACTACGCGCCGCGAACGAAGGACCCCGTTTGGTTGGCTGAATACTGTCGTCACCGCTTGGCGAGGACTCTCTGTTCTCGTCTGGCGGACGATCAGAATGCCCTTCATGTAGTGACATTAGACCCAGCACTAGAGGACCGAATCAACGCCGGTATCGAACACAACGAACGCGGACTATTCGTCCGCATGTCCCCACCGGCAATCGACACAACGTGCGAGTTGATCGCAGAACAATTGCAGGTGTTGACCCGAGAAAATCACATTCCGATTCTTCTCGTCAGCCCCCAGACTAGGCCCGGTCTCCGCCAGATCACATCGGCCAACCTGCCGCAATTACATATTTTGAGCTACAACGAAATCACCCGCGATATACGAATTGAGTCGCATGGAATCGTCCAAGACATGACCGAAAAACCCACAAACCGTTGACCCTATTTCCGGCGAAATGAGAGCGAACTATGACGGACATACGTACATTTCGAGCGAAATCGATGCAGCAGGCGTTGCAGTTGGTAAGAACTCACCTGGGTCCTCAAGCAGCGGTCCTTCATACTCGACAACTGAAGCGTGGCATGTTGGGCTGGTTGACTGGACGGACCCAGATCGAGGTCACAGCGTCAAAGGACTTCCGTGTGCCAAGCCGCCTCGCTCCGCCGGTGCCGCAGCGCGATACGACGAAGGAAAGCACAGCTGCGGGGACCGACGCTGAACTTGCCTCGTCGGAGGACCGTGCCATCCAAAACGAAATTCGTCACCTACGGTTGATGGTCGAACAGCTGATTCACGAACCGTCTCAACGCCCCAAACGCAATGATGAAGAACAATCTGCATTTGAACACTTGCTGAGTCTTGATTTTCCCCTTCGGGACGCGGAGCAATTGATTGCGGACTTGACGCACTACCACGTAAGGGTTGACAAGGATGGAGGACGAGATATCTGGCAACCGTTGGCGGAGTTGATAGCACGGCGGATCGCCGTGCGTGGGCCGACCGAAATCAAGGACGGAAGTCCTCAAATCGTCGCGTTGGTTGGTCCAACCGGCGTTGGCAAGACGACCACGATTGCCAAGCTGGCCGCCAACCATCGTCTCCGTGAGAATCATCGGGTCGGTCTGATCACTGTCGACACTTATCGAATTGCTGCCGTCGAACAACTAAAAACGTACGCGGAGATCATCGATCTTCCGATGGAGGTCGTCTCGTCTCCCACCGAAATGCGGGCCGCATTGGAAAAGCTGGGCAACTTGGATCTCATCTTGATCGACACGGCCGGCCGAAGCCCCCTGGACGAGATCCGGCTGCGCGAGCTGATGGCCATCATTCATGAAGCGAAACCGCATGAAATCTATTTGGTACTCAGCGTTGTCGCGGGAGCCTCCAGCCTGTCACGTTCATTGGCTACATTTCGGGAAGTTGGAATCACATCGCTGTTGTTGACTAAGTTAGACGAAGCTCCCACGCTGGGAGCATTGTGGTCCGTCATCAAAACGGGATTACCGTTGAGTTATGTCACGGACGGTCAAGACGTCCCCGATGACATTGCACTGGCAGACGCCCTAAGCCTGAGCCGCGAAATCTTGGGCAAGCCATTCATCGAGGCAGACGTTTAAGGAGACACAGACGGTGATTCAAAATCAGGCGACCGAGTTGCGCGGTCTGGCCCGACAGACGCCCACGGCTAGCCAAAACGTCGTCCCACTGCGTCAGGTCAATAGGCAATCGCTAATCGCAGTCGTGGGCGCCTGTCCCGGCGTGGGAACGACAACCATTGCACGACAATTGGCGACCCGTCTGACGCACCCGCAAGTGACCCACAGCCCTAAAATCGTTAAATCCTGAACAAATAATAGAATCGACTAAACCCTAATGATAAGGAGCGCCGATAGACAGAAGGCGCGACGCCCCACAGCGCTGTGTTAAGTTAGACCGGTTAGAGCGACTTTACGCAGGAGTGGACACGATGGGCCAAGATTACGCTCGGATCCTTGGTCCATTGGCTTTCGCCACAGTCATTATTCGCGGTGTGTTACACCAAGCCGGTGTCGAGTCAACATTGAAGATTGCGACAGTCACCCTGGTGCTATTCGCCGGATTTGGCTATGTACTTGGAGCGATTGGCGAAATGACGGTTCGAGATTCGGTACTGAGTCAGTTTCAGGAGAGTTTAGCAGCGAAACCGGAAACGGAAGGCGAGGGAACAGCGTAACTGTTCGCCGAGCCTGGCTCGCAGGACGCGAGTCGGAAATGGAGTTCGTGCCGCACCTAGGCCGATGAATCACGGAGGATTGCATGGCCACGACCATTGCACCGGCAGATGACATTCAGAGAGTCTGGAAGTCGTACAAAGCAGATTCCACCAACAAGCAGCTTCGAAATCGGTTGGTTGAACGGTACCTTCCGCTTGTTCGATATAACGGGGAACGAATTTGGGCGAGACTCCCGGAAGGCGTCGAATTAGACGACCTCACATCCGCTGGAGTTTTTGGCCTAATGGACGCAATTGACGCGTTCGATATGAGTCGTGGTGTTAAGTTTGAGACGTACTGCGTGCCGCGGATACGCGGGGCGATGTTAGACGAATTGCGGACCATGGATTGGGTGCCTCGGCTCGTCCGCTCCAAAGCCAGCAAGCTCGCCGAAGCGAACAAGACTCTAGAAGCTCGCATGGGAAGACAGCCCACGGCTAAAGAACTCGCACACCATATGTCGCTGAGCGTGGGAGAGCTTGAGAAAATGGTCCTCGAAGCCAACGCTGTCAATCTTATTTCTCTCAACAAGAAGTGGTACGAGACGGACAGTTACAAGGACGTTCGAGAGATCGACGTCCTCGAGGACAAGAAGGGTGAGGATCCAACCCGTCGGGTGTACAAGAACGACCTGATGAGGCTCGTTACCAAGGGGCTCAGTCGCAACGAACGTCTAATTATCATCCTCTATTACTACGAAGAGCTCACAATGAAGGAGATCGGCGCAACGCTCGATCTTAGCGAGAGTCGTGTCAGCCAGATGCACAGCAGTATCGTTCAACGACTGCAGTTGCAATTGGGACGACGACGACCCGAATTTGGGACTTGAGTTCGAACGCAGCGAATCACCTCCTTGGAAAACCGACACGACAGTAACGTTGTGCCGGTTTTTTGATTGGATCTCATTTTTTCTGCGTGCTGGCCACCGTTCTAGTTACTATGGGGTGATGCCCTCATCTCTCTTGCGATACCTCCCACCGTGCTGGCGTTCGAAACAGCCGGCGAACTGGCTCACATTGGTTCTTTGGACCATTTTTGTCAGTCTTACGTGGGAGCCGATATTGTTTTCGCGCCTTGTCGGACTTGGTTGCGTCCATACCGTGGTGTCGCCCGCCTACGCCTACGCGACAAACTCGCGCGTGTGGAAACCGATCGGGCTCTGCGTCACGGGGCTGGTCTTGTTCACCTACTAGTGCACGTTATGCGGCTAATGACGGTTTTCCGTCAGCTACGTTTCGGGAGCGTCTCTGCTCCCCACCCAAATAGTTCCGCCAATCCAAAGCTGCGACCGCTCCCACCACGCATTGCCGATCTCTTGCGCAGTATGGTTGAGCCGTCACCGACTAAGCCCGACAATGGGTTTCATCCGTCTGGAAGGACATCGCGAGTTGGAGTAGTGCATGAGATCAGGAAAAGTGTGGGTAGGATTCGATTTGGGTGGAACCAAAATGATGGCCGTTGTGTTCGACGACCGTTTCGGAAAACTCGGCAAGAAACGGCGAAAGACCCGCGGTCATGAAGGCCAAGAGGTTGGCGTGGGTCGCATCGTGACCACCATTCGCGAGGCCTTGGTCGATGCCGATGTCGAAGCCGAGCAGGTCAGCGGGATCGGCATCGGTTGCCCCAGCCCAGTCGACATGGTCAACGGTGTGGTTCGCGAAGCGGTCAATTTATCATGGGTCGACGTGCCCCTTAAGACGTTGGTGCAGGACGAATTCGCCTGCCCGGTGGAGATCGCCAACGACGTCGATATCGGTGTGTATGGTGAGTCTCGGTTTGGTGCGGCCAAAAAGGCAACTCATGTTTTGGGTGTCTTTCCGGGGACTGGTATTGGCGGTGGTTTTGTGGCCAATGGCGAGATCTTGTGCGGTGCCCAAAGTTCATGCCTCGAAATTGGCCACATTCAAGTCCGTCCGGAGGGCCGTTTATGTGGCTGTGGGCGGCTAGGCTGTCTAGAAACTGAGAGCAGTCGATTGGCAATTGCTGCGGAAATTGCCAAAGTAGCCTACCGTGGCGAAGCTCCCACGATCCTGGCCAAGGCCGGCACGAACATCTCGGAGATTCGTAGTGGCGTGATCGCGGCAAGCATCGAAGCGGGTGAAGAAGCAGTGATCGAAATCGTCACTCAAGCTGCCAACCAAATTGGCTCGGCCGTGGCCAGCGTCGTCCACCTGCTTGGGCCAGACTGTGTCGTGTTGGGCGGAGGTCTCGTGGAGGCAATGCCGAAGCTGTTCGTCAAACACGTCAACGACTCAGCGCAGCGGCGGGCCATGGATTCATTTCAGTCCACATTCCAGGTAACGGCGGCACAATTGGGAGACGACTCGACCGTCCTGGGAGCCGCGGGTTGGGTCGAACATCTACACGGGAACTAAGACGAATCGGTCGTGGAGGAAAACGCATGACAGAGGTCGCAACGCAGAGCCAACGAGACAGTGCCCACGGTGTTCGCCCGGTGGCTGTTATCGATATCGGCGCGACGTCGATCCGTCTAGCGATTGCCGAGATCACAACTGATGGTCGGATTCGGACTCTGGAAACACTCTCTCAGACGGCAAGTCTGGGCAAGGACACGTTTACCAGGGGCGTTCTTCGCAAAGAGACCATCGAACAGTGCGTACGGATTCTAAAGAGCTATCGGCGAATGATCTCCGAATACCAAATCGACCTGGGAAAGGACGTCCGCGCGGTTGCCACCAGCGCCGTTCGCGAGGCGCGCAACCGCTTGGCCTTTGTCGATCGCATCTATATTGCCACTGGCCTGCAAGTTCAAACCCTGGACGAAGGCGAGGTCAACCGGATTACCTATCTGGGCGTGCTCCCCTATTTGCAAGCCGACGAGACATTGCAATCCGGGCGTGTCCTGGTCGTCGAAGTGGGCGGCGGGAGCACGGAGTTGATTGTCGTACGTGGACCCAACGTAATGTTCTCGCACACCTATCGATTGGGCGCGATGCGTTTGCGGAAAACTCTGGAAGCATACCGAACTCCCGCGTCACAAGTCCGAGAATTAATGAACAACGAGATCTTGCGAACGGTAGACGAAGTCGGGAATGAAGTCTCCTCTTCTCAGGTCCAAATGATGGCGCTCGGTGGAGACATGCGTTTCGCGACTCGCCAACTGTTGCCCGAATGGCGGGCCGGTGAACTGGCGCGGGTCAACGTCTCTGAATTAGAACGCTTGGTCGCAACGATCCTTGACCTCTCCGACGATGAAGTCGTACGCCGATATCACCTGACATTTCCGGAAGCTGAAATTATCGGTCCAGCGTTGCTTTCCAACCTGACTTTGGCTCAGTCATTTGGACTGAAAGAAATACTGGTGACCAACACAAATCTTCGTGACGGCATGCTGCAGGAAATGGCCGTAAGCGAAGGTTGGACCAGCGAACTTCGTCGCCAAGTGATTCGCTCAGCGGTCGATCTAGCGCGAAAATATCACTCGGATGAACAACATGCCCTGCACATTGCCGAGATTGCCAAACAGCTGTTTGTTCGCCTCGAGGCCGAACATCAAATGGATCAACGCTATGAGACGCTGCTGGCAACCGCCGCGATCCTGCACGAAATCGGCAAGTACGTGAATGTCCGCAGCTATCACAAGCATACGATGTACTTGATCCGCAACAGCGAGCTGTTTGGACTCAGTGGTCAAGAATTGACACTGGTCGCTTTGATCGCCCGTTACCATCGCCGCGCCTCACCTCAGCAATCGCACGAAGCATACACTTCATTGCGCCGCGACCAACGCGTCGCTGTTTCCAAAATGGCAGCCCTGTTGCGTCTGGCCAAAGCCCTCGACGCATCGCGCAGCCAACGCATAACTCACTTTCGATATCAGAGGCGACGCAACTCGATTGACATTCACGTCACCGGTGTCGAGGACTTGGCATTGGAGCAATTGGCGCTAAGGCAATCAGGGAGTCTCTTCGAGGAAATCTATGGGCTTCCTGTCCATTTGCGTGTCGATCGCAAAAGCTAGCTCAGCCCACAAAATCCGCAATTTGTCCCCACGTCCATTCTCTCAACCGATAACGACTTAATGAACGCCGATCCTTCACGTTATTTTAATCGCGAACTAAGCTGGCTACGATTCAACCAACGCGTGCTGCGTGAAGCGCAAGACAACGCGAATCCACTATTAGAACGACTCAAGTTTCTCGCGATCACCGCTTCCAACCTCGACGAGTTCTTTATGGTTCGTGTCGGCGGCCTGCAATGGGTGCAACAGGCCGGCAAGGTCCAACACGATCCATCGGGGCGCACTGCCAGCGAGCAATTGACGGCAATCGGCGAGAGTGCTACCGAGATCGTCGCTGAGATGTATCGGTGTTTCCTCGATGAAGTCGAGCCGGCGCTGGCGGCGGAGGGAATTACTCGCTATAGCGACAGTGGCCTAAGCGAGCGGCAGTTAGGGGCACTACGGAATATTTTTGAGCAAGAGATCCTGCCCGTGGTTTCGCCGTCGGCCATCACGGAAGATCGCCCTTTTCCGCTTTTGGTCAATCTGGCGTTGAATTTATGTATTCGATTGGGGCCGGTCGAAGGCGATGATGCACCTCGGTTCGCCATCATTCCCTGCCCACGTGCGGCTACACGTCGGCTGACACTCCCCTCCGAACGAGGCTACGCCTATATCCTGTTGGAAGACGCGATCGAGCATTTCTTGTTGGACTTCTTCCCTGGGATGGAAATTCAACAGTGCGTCCCGTTCCGGATCTCGCGCAATGCCGACATGAGCGTACAGGAAGACGCCGCGGCCGACTTGATGATTGGAATCCGAGAGATTCTGGCAGCTCGCCGGGACAGCGACTGTGTTCGCCTGGAATTGTCGTCAACGGCAGACGATACCACATTGCAATTTCTAATGGAGTCCTTGAAGATCGATGAAACTCAAATCACGCGTGTGCCGGGGCCCATCGACCTCTCTTGTTTTTTTGGCTTGAGCGAGATTCAAGGGTTCGAGTCATTGCGTGACCCGGACTGGCCGCCACAGGCTTCGCCGGATATCGATGCGAAGCAGAGCATGTTCGAGAACATTGCCGACCATGATATTCTGCTCCATCACCCCTACGATCAGTTCGACCCGGTGATTCGACTGCTACAGGAGGCTGCGGACGATCCCGATGTTCTGGCGATCAAACAGACGTTGTATCGAACCAGCAAGAACAGCCCGATCATCGCCGCCTTACAGCGGGCGGCCGAAAACGGCAAACACGTCACCGCCGTTGTCGAGCTCAAAGCTCGCTTCGATGAAGCCCGCAACATCGAATGGGCGCGGCACCTCGAACATGCCAACGTTCAAGTCATTTACGGCGTTCAAGGTCTCAAGACACATGCGAAAACCTGCATGGTCGTCCGCCGCGAGCCGACAGGTGTACAACGGTACCTCCATTTTGGTACCGGAAACTACAACGAGAAAACGGCCCGTTTGTACGGTGACATCAGCCTCCTGACCTGCGACGAGCCGCTGGGACGAGATGTCTCAGCGTTTTTTAACGCGATTACCGGTTTTTCGCATCCGATCGAGTTTCGGAAACTTGAGGCCGCCCCGCTGACCTTGCGAGATAAGCTGGTCGAGTTGATCTCCGGTGAGACCGAACGCAAGCGGCAGGGCCAACATGCAAAAATTGTTGCCAAACTCAACTCCTTGGTCGACCCGGAAATCATCGATCGGCTCTACGAGGCGTCGCAAGCGGGAGTCTCGGTGAAGCTCAATGTCCGCGGCATCTGCTGCCTGCGACCTGGTGTCGCCGGTCTGAGCGAGAACATTCAGGTTGTCAGCATCGTCGATCGCTATCTGGAGCACGCTCGTATCGCCTATTTCCATCATGGCGGCGCAGAACAGGTCGTGATCTCCAGCGCCGACTGGATGCCACGCAACCTGGATCGACGGGTCGAGCTACTGATTCCAGTCGACGACATCGCTTGCCGCAAGCGACTGGTGGCCATTCTAGAAACCTATTTCTCGGACAATGTAAAAGCAACGTGGCTTCAACCCGACGGCAGTTACAAACAGATTCAAGGCGCCACACCATTCCGCTGCCAGAGTTACCTCTATGAAGAAGCGTGCAACCGGGTCCGGGCTGCCAAAGAATCGAGTCGCAATGTTTTCATTCCACACCGGGCCGAGGAGGAGTTGGACTGATCCGTACACGCTAGTGTCGGGTCTTGTTAAACGGCGACGGAGACGGAGGCAATAAATCCAGAGTTGGGAGGAATCG
>DUDC01000009.1 GCA_012959465.1 Planctomycetaceae bacterium | reverse complement strand
TCGTAACGCGTACCGTCCTGAATCGGGATGATGAGGTACTTGTTCTGGATCGTGAATTCCTTCTGTCGATCTTGAGGTGTTTCTGGATCTGATATCGGCACCGGCTGTGCTGACAAACGTGTACCGGTTAACACGATGGCACAGAAGACCACAATTTTCGACGCAGGTCGCCATTGATTCCTCATGCACTCCCCCTACTTCCTTCGTAAAAGCACACCTCACCAGAAGCCGTGTGCCATGTTGATTGCCGAATCCCACACGGATTTAGAGCTAACAGCTCGGCATTAGTGAGGACAGATCGGTCGCCAGCACCTGACCAAGCAGCCGTAACAACGATCGTGCTGTTTCCCCTTGTTCGGCCTCCAGCACTCGATGCCATATTAGCAGAGGGATCACCGAGATTCTTTGGGGGAGACTCGCTCTACCGATCGCGTCTTCGGAATAACCTCATAAGCTCGGTTCGTTGAGAGTTCATGCGAAGGGCTTGGAAGGCTCTGTGAACCCACACATGCCCACCGTCACATGCAACCACAGCAATCGGTCGATCGTGGACAACAATCTAGATCGGACGTGCGATTTGCCTCGAACGTGGCGATTGGATTTGAAATTGGCAACTCGTTGTTTAAGAACAAGTTATGGCTGATCTTGCTTCCGTCGAGCCAATTTCGGGTCGTGTTTGAACCAATTCAACGGACTCCGATGCACTTTGAGGGGGGAGTTTTGGACGAAAAGTGGTAGTCGAGGGTAGTCGGCAGTCTGAGGACGTTTGCGGTCTGTGTAAGACCTCAGTTCATCGCCACAAAGACCCCGTTCTATCCAAAAACTCATCCGACATTTATCTGTATTGGTTGTAACGACCTGTGGCCATCAAACGCTGTTGTTTTCAACCGTGCTGTTTCTCAAGACATTCTGGACTTTTCGGCGCGAGTTCTCAACACCACGGCTTCGGTAGGTGCATCAGTGGTTGTACTTGAACACACTCGACACGGTCGCGACCGTTGAAAAACTCGTGACGTTCTACGTCGAGCAACACAATGTGCATATGCCCCATTCAGCCTTCCCAGGCCAGACGCCGAACGAAATACACTTCGGAACGGGCGAAGACATTCCGCAGCAGCTTGAAGACTCCAGGATCGCCGCCCGTGAGTCGCGATTGAAATCGAATCGAGTTCAGACTTGTCAGACGTGTGAAGAATTGGTCGACATCGATGGCTAACGGATTCACCCCGAAACAAGCCTTCGATTTGGTCCAACTCTGAGGTGTCGAGGCTTTGTGCATGCGCGATCGCATCTGAGATGCGGCGATGCCGCGACTGTTCACGCTATGCGTCAATGGAATTGGGGAGGATCAGGCCCATTCCGCGAGAACTCGCGCTCAAAACTCCAGAAGGTCGTGAGAATCAGCCAGGTTCCTTTTCACGTATAAGTCGTAATGTCTCCGTCAACTGGACGTTTTTGAGACGACTGCGGCTCAGAGGAGTTTCTCCCGTGAGGATTTCATAGAGCAACACGCCCAGCAGCCTCGCCTGGCCCCCTTACGCGCGCGAGAAAACCGACCGCTGGATTGGCAGCGAGATACGTGATTCCCAAATCAGACATTGATCGGTCATTCATCTTGATTCGTTCACCGCTCAGGTAGGGGCCGCCCCGGTTCGATCAAGCCAGGAAGAGTCCCAATGTCTAGCGACGAACCGGAAGGGCGGCGGGCAGCTTGTAGAAAACTGATTAAATCGGCCATCGCCTGTTTGTCAATCTGCTGCTCAAATCCCTCGGGCATTAGCGACTTTCCAGTACTCCTCAACTCGTCAATGTTCTCGCGCAATATCGTTTCTGTCTTGTTCTCTTCCCGTTTCAGCGTAATGCTTGTCGCCGACTGTGAAGCGAGCATGCCGGTAAATAGGCGGCCGTTGGTATCGACGACCACATAGTTCTCATACATCGGCAACGCGTATTGATTCGGCGCGAGCACATGCATCATCAGCGTTGCTGCGTCACGCGCCGTAGACGAGATAAGATTCGGTCCGATGGCATGCCCAATATTCCCCAGTCGGTGGCAGGCCGCACACTGGCCACGAAATACTCCCTCGCCGCTAGCTACGTTGCCCTTCAGCGTCAACACCTGTTGGTATTCTCTAATCACCGCTCCGCGTGCAGCCGAATACTCAGCGCCGAACAACTCAGTAGCCAATCGACGCACCTCTTCGTCCTTGTCCTTCAACAGCAGATTACGGCGTGTCAAGTCGAGCTGAGTCACTGACGCCGCGCCGCGTTTGACAGCCTCCAAGTAGACCCGCGTTCTGGATGGCCGCGAGAGAAGTGCCTCAATGACCTCTTTTCGCACACCCGGCGTTTGACCGTTCCAGTTAGCGAGCAGAATTGCGGCTACTCTTTCGTCGGAGTACGTCGTGAGACTTCGCACAGCCTCCAGTTGAACTGATTCCGCTTCGGCAACATTGAGTACGTTTACCAGTACATCGTGAGAATCCTCGAACCGAACGACGCCCAGTATCCTGATTGCCTGCCGGCGGGTCGCGACCGGAGCGGACCGGTTTAACGCGGTCGTGCGGGCTTCAGCGACGATCCGTTTCAAGAGAGTAGCCACCGTCGGCGGAGTGCGGTTGGTTGCCGTCAGTCGGCCGCCGCTGCGCAACATGCCGGATGCCAACGATTGAATTAGCGATAGCTGGAATTCTCCCTCCGTAACGAGTGTCTCAAGCACACGATCTATCTCGCCTTGTTGACTGCGGGATCCAACGAGAATCGCCAGTTGAGTCAGCATCGCACTGCCGGCGGAACTGGTGGCGAACTCACGATCCGCCAACAATTCAACCAACATCTGGTCCGCCAAGCCACTGGCCGAACTCAACACGGCCGTTCTCACCCACCTATCGCCGGCCGAGGATCGAGCGAGCCGAGCTAACGCTTGGGCAGCGAGCGGACTTTGAGTTTCCCCCAACGAGAAAGCCGCTTGCAAGCGAATCCGCACCTGTTCGTCACCGGACAACACGATGATTTGTTCGAGCAAATCAGGCGTCCCGTCCAACCGAGGCTCGGCCAATCGCATCGCGTGTTCGCGCAAAGCTGGATGCGGATCATTCAGGGCCATTCGCAAGTCGTCGTTGGAAAGAGATTCGAGGCCGCTCAACGACCATAGTGCGTGCAGTCTTGCTTGTGGTCGCTGGTGGGATAGCATCGTTCGCAGTCCATTGACTGCCGACTTGTCCTGTCGTTCGAACAACAAACGATGAGCCGTTACTCGCCACCAACTATGTGGACTGGCCAACGCAGCCACCAATTCTTCTGTCGTTGCCTCGCCAAGCCGCGGCGGACCTGGATACTCGAAATCGGGCGGTGCCAACCGATAAATTCGTCCATGCTTGCGACCGCTTTTAAGATCAATGAATTTCAGGACATCAAGTGGGACGTGGATCGTCTCCAGAATCTCGCGGCTCATGTCGAGCACGTAGAGCGTTCCGTCAGGTGCATTGACGAAGTTGACGGGACGAAACCAATTGTCGGACGAACGAACGAACTCCGTTCCAACGTCCCCACGCGCCGAGCTAAACGTTACGCCATCTGGTGTTAGCTCGCGCCGATGGATCAAGTTGCTTTGCGCCCCACCGATGAACACACTGCCGTAGTATTTTTGTGGGTACGCTCCGCCACGATAGATCGTCACACCGGCAGCCGCATCGATCACATGGTGGCTGGCACCGGCAGCATTTGGCGATCGGGCGCCGACGGCGATGCGGCGGCTTGAACGGATCATCCGCCAGCGTTCTAGCGGACTAATGCGAAAAATAGGAACTGGGCCAGATGTCAGGTGATGGATGAGATTGGGAGTCGACAAGTGAGGGTTACGTTGAAGGTATCTTTGCGGCAGAACGGCGTGGAGCAATGGTCGTGATTCGCTACACAAGAACCGGTTTCCCCAGTCGTCAAATGCGTTTCCGAATTGGACCGATCCAGTAATCGCCTCAAACTCGCCGGTTTCCGGATCGAATCGAAAGTCGCGACCGCTCACCGGAATCGGTTCCGCAAAATTGTTGGGGTTCTCGACGTAATGCACATTGCCGCCATTGCCGGCCGTCGAACCATAGATTTTGTGATCCAATCCCCACGTCAGATTATTGAGCATGGCCTGTTGATTAGCGGTTCCGAATCCAGTGTAGACCTTGCGTCGCAAGTCCGCGCGATTGTCGCCATTGGTGTCTTTCAAGTACCAGATGTCTGGTGCAGCGGCGACGAAAACCCCGCCTTTCCATGCGGCAACACCTCCAGCCCACAACAGATTGTCGGCGAAAACATGACTCTCGTCGAACACCCCGTCGCCGTCCGTGTCCTTCAGTAATCGCAGTGTTCCAATCGGATCGACGCCGGGCTGGGGCTTGTACGGGTAGTCGCGCATTTCGCATACGTAGAGGTTTCCATTTTCATCGAACGTCGCCGCAATTGGATCGTTGACCAGTGGTTCCTGGGCGACGAGTTCCATCTCGAAGCCGTCAACCGCCTCGAATGATGCGAGTGCTTCTTCGATCGGCTTCGCTGGCTGAGGTTGGAGCAGTGCCCTCAATTCCTCGTCCGTGTGCATGCGACGTCCGGGATCGTCGATCGTGCCGATCGTCTTGGCGATGTCCGATGGTCGCCCTGTCGACGCAACCCCGCCGGCATGACGGATCATCATCAAAATGTCTCGCGCGTGTTCAAAATAGGCAATCACTTTGGCTTGTTCCGGAAACATGCGCTCCTTGTGAATTGCGATCTGCTTATCGATCTGGATCACAATCGCATTGAGTGAGTTTCGGTCGTAAGGTGCTCGACCGTCAAGATAGACGTAGACTGGATTCGTGTGCGATTCGGCATCGGGCGTACCCAGCTGCGAGAGGGAGTAGGCTCTCGCAGCAACCCACGTCGACTCCTCGATGGCAATCGACTGTTCGAGTTCGATCCAGTCACCCTTCCCGACGCGGGCGGGCAATTCGAGCTCACGAATCACTCGACCGTTCGCGATCAACTGAACGTGCGTCACAGGAGCAACTTCCGAACGTACGCGAAGGCGGGCCGTGACGACGTGCGGTCCGACGCCAGACCAGTTGATGCGTGAACCAGGTCGTTTGCCGTCGACTTCCAACAATAACAAAGGACCGCTGGTGAAAAAACTCTCACCGTTGGCCATTCCACGCAACCACGACTCCATGTCAGGTCGTTTCTTAGTCCACACATACGTCTTGCAATCACCGAGCTTGCGGCAAGCCGGATAGTCGCAGGCGCCAGACGCTGGTAGCCGAAATCCTGTATTCAGCATGTGGTACCAATCGATCAAGCCAATTCCGCGATACACACCAAACTGCAGCAACTCGACACCGTCAATATTGCCGTGCACCACGTCGGCATAGATTTCTTGCGCGTACCCACCATGAGCATAGAATGCGACGCCGCCGGCTCGGCGAGCGCGAGCGGCAACATCACCAAACGGAGGCCAATGATTGGCGTTATATGACTCTCCTGGCGAAATGAGTTCATCGAGCAGAAACAGGTTCATGTGTCCGTAGTTGCCACTGCGATATTCTTGTCCTGAGAGGAATGTGTAGCCGCCACGTGACACGATCGATCTCTTTCCGAGACCTCTCAACTGTGGCGAGTCCATCGCATTCATAGATCCTGTGTAGGGGCCTGCCGGCTCGTTGTACGCGAGCACAGTGCCAAAATGGATATCCTCCGCCGCCAGCAGATCGAGAATGCGAGATTCATCCGCGTCGTCGCGACGCTGAATATGAAGATGCGGGTCGCCGGACCAGTAGCTGTGTTCGGCCATCGCCGCATTTTTTTTCAACGCAACTTTGATCCGCCGGGTGCTACCGCTTGGCACGTTGAGCGTTGTCGTCGTTGGACGGTACTCGAAGCCCTTCCAAACCTCGATGCGAACGATGCCTGCTGGAACGGTCACGGTCGCTGTTCCGGTCGAGTAGAAAAAGCGGCCGAGGTAACGGACGGGTGCCTTGCCTTGTCGATTACCCCAACCAGCTCTCGGCCAAATACCGGTGAGACTGTGTTCCTTGAGGTCGCTTGTTGCAGGCTCGTAGTAGTGGCCATCTGGGCCAATCACGTTGACGCGGCAGGGCGTCGCGACCTTCGTCTCGTCGTCGACGATGGGGAGTTCAACCTTGCCCGTTTCCGCGCCCGAAGCGACTTTGGGCAATCCCACGGTGTCGAAGCCAGTTGGTGTAAACAAAAGTGCTTCATCAGCGGAATCCGCCGGCTTGAACGAGTATTCGGCAGGCCGGGCGTTAGCGATCACGATAGAGTTGGCTCGAGTTGCCATCGCATCGCGAAGTGTTTGGAGGTACTGGTCGAACGCGCCGGCCACGGCATCCCTGCCGGAGATAGCATGGTCAGGACGAGAATGCCTGGCATTGAAGACCTCCATTTGTTCGGGCGATTCGATCTTGATCTTCGACAGGTCCTCCACCAGTAACCGTTCGGCGTCGACCTTTGTCGGAGCAACAAATCGATCGGGTTCCATCTTTAGGTGCTCTGCAAAGAACTCGTACACGAGCTTTCGCTTTGACCGCCCAAAATCGTGACCCTCATTCGCGAAATGAACGTTGTTCACTTTGTCAGCCGCACCGAGGACGCCGTACATCTGTTTGATAAACGGGAATCCGACGCGGGGAAAATTGCTTGTCGGATCGTTGCCTATCGAGATGAGCAATTGAGGACGCGGACTAATCGCAGCGGCCAATTCGATAGCGTTGGTTTTCGCGGCCTGCATAACCGGCAAACCGCCCTCACACAAACAACCCTGGGGTGCCGCCCACGGATAGACAATGACTAGCGGTGCCGCTACCTTCACTCGGTCGTCGATCAATGCCAAGAAGAACGCCTGCGTGCCGCCGCCGGAAGCACCAGAAATTCCAACGCGGTTGGGATCGACCCGTTCGAGACTGGTGAGATAGTCGACAACCCGAATGCTATTCCAAGTTTGATACGCGAGCACCAACGGATCGTCGTGCGTTGTCTGCTGCGAGTCTTGCCACCCGACCATGCTGTAGGAGAACACAGTCGCGCCCATTCGAGCAAATTGTGCACAGCGAATTTGATGGTTCTCACGAAATCGCCCCAACGGCCGGAAATGGCCGTGCGGGCAAAGGATCGCTGGGCCGAGTTCCTTTTGACCGAGTGGACGATAGAGATTACCCGTACAATAGAAACCCGGAAGCGTCTCGAGAGCAACGTTCTCTACGATGTAATCTCCGTACTCGCGGCGGCTATGGACAATTGCCTGTAGCGGCGGCCGATCCGGTAGCGGCCATAGGCGTGCTCCTTTGAGAAATTCTTCTCTTAATTCAGCCTGCCGCTTGTGCCAGGATTCGACAGTCGTATATCGCGTTTGCGAGTCCCTGAGTTGCGCCCGAACATCGAGTTCATCGGCAAAGAGAAGATGGCACACTGCGGCGTTGGTGATTATTACGCAACAACCAATCCAAACGTAAGTTTGTCGTAAACATTTCATGAATTCCGTCCCCAAATTCAATCTCAGTCCGCCGTCTATTGTCCGTTGCCACCTTGGTCGCTGTGGATAAGTTATACTGAGCCGCCGCCCGCGCAGGGTACCAATTTTGGACCGTGAACACATTTGATTAGACAATTGAGCTTTCGTTGCCGTGCTATCCAAAAACTCATCCGACGTAAAAATGTGGCGGTTGTAACGGTTTATTGCCTTAAGGCTCACGCATTTTCATCCGACGTCTCTGCTGTCGTTGACATACCAGCAGGCAAGCCGGATGCTGGAGTCATTGGTAATCGTGAGCAAACCTATGTCATTTCTTCTCCAGCCGTTGAACATCTTCTTTGCCGTGCTCGTCGAGCACGTACGTAAGCAACAGGAAATGGTCATCGAGTACCTCCAGCTCGAGAATCAAGTTCTGCGAGAGAAGCTTGCCGGCAAACGAGTATTGCTGAACGACGATCAGCGTCGGCTTTTGGCCGTAAAGGGGAAAGCGCTTGGACGAAATCAGCTAAACAAAATTGCCACGATTGCCCAGGCAGACACGATTCTTCGTTGGCATCGAGAGCTCATCGAGCACGTGAGCGAAACCGAACCAAGTCGCAATGCGGGGCGGCCACCTGTGGATCAGGAGGTCGCAGGTCTGGTTCTGCGTATGGCCCGAGAAAACGAGAGTTGGGGCTACAAGCGAATCGAAGGCCAACTTCGCAACGTCGGTTATGTGATCTGCTCAAGTACTGTCGCGAACATCCTCAAGAGAAATGGCATCGAACCGCCGCCTAGTCGCAAGCGAACAACCAGTTGGTCGACATTCTTCAAAGCACATTGGGACGCCTTCGAGAGTATCGACCTAGCGACAATCACTCTCTGGTTCGGTGAGCTGGCCCGGGGCATCTTCGACTGCGGCGCTAAAAACGAGCAGGCCCATTGTGCCACGGCGGCAACGACCGACGACAAGACACCGAGCGACGAAGCACTCCGAACCGCCACGTTCGCGATCTGCATTCCCTCGACTCGCTCTCCGGAAGCTCATCTCGCTCGCCCGCCACCACCAGTCCGGCGCGGAAGCAACTCATCTCGCGACATTCCACGCGTTGCTTGAACGCCATGCTGTTGGAATGTACGCGCCGCCTGTACCCACAGACGCGAAAGAGTCCCAGAACTACCCAGCAATGTCTCCCATCGGCGGTCGACACTACTTGGTTCGGATGAGATTCTTACCAAGACCGATTA
>DUDC01000008.1:2032-49017 GCA_012959465.1 Planctomycetaceae bacterium | reverse complement strand
GAGAATCCACAGAATCGCCAACCAGGAGAGAGGAATCGATCCGGTGACCCGAATAGCCTTGGCGGCGCAAACTGGACGCAGGACATACTAGATGCATTCGACGGTGACGAGCGACGGCTTTCCGCACCGCTGACGGGCAACGATTTCTTGGATTGGAATGAACGCTTGAGTAACGTTGAGGACATCTTGGACGATCCAGACATGCGTGGAGAGGCGGCTCGTGTGCGGGAGCGCGCCCGGGACGTTCGAATCGATTACAAGCGGCATTCCAAGACTCCCAATTGGGAATTGGTTGAAAATAGAATCCTGAAGCCGTTAATCGAGTTACGGGACAAGGTTGAGCGTGAGCTCTTATTGAGAACTGGCGATGACCCATTGGCACCGATCGATCGTGACCCTGTTCCATCGCAATTCGAGTCCCAGGTTCAAAAGTACTATGAACGATTAGGGAGTGGTCAATGATCTTTGCTACATCGATCATATGGCAATCGTCCGGTTGGGTTGCTCCGGCGATTGTCTTCGCCGTGCTCCTTTTCATGGCGATCGTCTGGTCGTATTGGCGATCACCCGGACCAGGCTGGGTCCGTCTGGCAGCCGCATCGATCAAACTAATTGCAATTGGTCTGTTGATTGTCTGCCTGCTGCAACCACTGTTGCAATCCACGCGGCCGCGTCCCGGCGCCAATCTATTTCTTGTAGTCAGCGACGTTAGTCGAAGCATGACTGCCATAGACCCAAAGACAGAAACGGAACGTAGTCGTCAGCTTGTGCGGCTGCTTCAAGAAAAATCCGGATGGACGGTGCGATTGGAACAGGATTTTGATGTTCGGCGTTACACGTTCGGCTTGCAACTGTCATCGGTTCCAGACTTCAATGACCTGGCGTTTACCGGCTATAGTTCGGCAATTGCGACGACGCTTGGAACACTTTACGGCCGGTTTGCTGATCGCCCGGTGGCAGGCATTCTGCTGCTGACCGACGGTAACGCGACCGACACGGGGATTCCTACAGATTTGCAGGACTTTCCACCGATCTACCCGGTCGTGATTGGCAGCGAAGAATCGGGAATGGACATCAGCGTGACTCGCGTGACCGCGAGCGAGGCCAATTTTCAGGTCGCACCCGTCTCGGTTCTCGCGACGATTGTGGCGCACGGCACAAGTGGCAAGGCTTTTTTGGTCCAAGTCGCGACGCAGGACGGGGAAGTCCTTTCCGAGAAAACTCTGCGCGATTACAAGACGGGCGAACCGCAACACGTCCGTTTTCGCATCAAACCTTCCGAAACAGGGCTCAGCTTCCTACGCGTCCAGTGTTACCTCCGCTCTGAGATGGGTGATGATAAGACCGTACCGACAGCGGAGGAATCGGCCGAGATTACTCTGGAGAACAACCACCGGTTGTTTCTTGTCGATCAGGGGGGTGGGCCATATCGCGTCTTGTATGTGTCGGGCCGACCGAACTGGGAATTCAAATTCCTTCGGCGAGCGACCGACACCGACGATGAAGTGAGATTGGCAGGCTTGATACGAATCGCCAAGAAAGAAGCCAAGTTTGACTTTCGCGGTCACTTGGGCGAGACCAGCAATCAGCTGTACCGAGGCACGGACGATCAGAATGAAGAGGAAGTCGAACAATACGACCAAGCCGTGATCCTTCGTATAGGCGTAGAACAAGACGAGTTGCGGAGTGGATTTCCGATCGACGCCGAAGTGCTGTACCCGTTTCATGCCGTAATTCTTGACGACATTGAAGCGAAGTTCTTTCGTGAAGATCAAATGTCGTTGTTGCAATCGTTCGTAGCACAGCGTGGCGGCGGACTTTTAATGTTGGGCGGTCAGGAGTCGTTTGTATTGGGAGGTTTTCGTCGCACACCGATCGGCGAGTTGTTGCCCGTCTATTTGGAAGATCGTTTTGAAGGCAGCGGGACAGACTTCCGCTACGAATTGAGTCGAGACGGTTGGCTGCAGCCATGGGTTCGATTGCGTGATCAGGAGGATGATGAGCGACTACGGATCAATCAAATGCCCACCTTTAAGGTCTATAACCCGGTGAGTGGCGTGAAGCCGGGAGCCACCGTCTTGGCCATGGCAACACCTCAAGGGTTTGATGAAAAACGCCCGGCGTTAGTTTCACAGCGGTTCGGCAAAGGGCGGGCTGCCGCGTTGATGCTGGGAGATCTTTGGCGTTGGGGCATGCAACGCAACGAGGGCAATGCCGACGACTTGGAAAATACCTGGCGGCAGATTATTCGTTGGCTAGTGGCCGATGTACCACAACGGGTCGAGTTATCGATGACTGCAGCCGGAGTTGGAAATTCCGTCGACTTGCACATCGCCGTACGGGATGACCGTTATGAAGCCGAAGACAACGCCACGTTGGTTGTGAAACTGACTGCTCCAGATGGATCCGAGATTGAGATAGATGCTCAACCAAGCGACATGCCGGGCCAATACGCCGTGCGATTTGTGCCACACGAAAACGGACCTTATCGCGTTCAGGTCTCGGCCACCGACGCCGATGACGAGCTCATTGGAGAGCGGGAAGGAGGCTGGATTTCTCAACCGGTCGCAGATGAGTTTCGCTCACTGACTCCCAATGCATCGTTGTTGGCCAACCTGGCAGAGACCACCCACGGTGAAGTTGTCGACGCTGATCGATTGGACCAGTTTGTCTCATCTTTACGCTCGCGAAAAATCCCGATTACCGAGCCATGGATTTCACCACTGTGGCAACAAGTGCCCGTTTTCCTATTGGCGATCATTCTCCTTGTCGGTGAGTGGGCGTTACGTCGTACCTACGGAATGGCATAACATCATGAGATTGCAACCACTCGGTCGAATCATGGTCCTGGCCGTGCTTGCGCTTTCCATCGCCCTGTCACTCAGCATGGACTCGACAACCATGGGGCAAGAGACCGGCGGTCAAGAGATTTTGATCGTCGTCGGTGGCGGTGGTACGGACGAATACACCAAGATTTTTCGAAAGACCGCCCTCAAATGGGAGCAAGTTGCCAGCAAAGCCAAAGCGACGTCCACAACGATCGGGTTGGGCGGGGGCGACACAAATGACAACCAGCGGTTATCAGCAACACTCACCAAAAAGTTGGCGGTCGAAGGCGACACGTTGTGGATCGTGTTCGTTGGACACGGCACTTTCGACGGAAAACTCGCCAAGTTCAATCTCCGCGGACCCGACGTCACCGCAACAGAGTTAGCCACCTACCTCGATCGCTTCAAACGTCCGGTGGTTATCGTCAACGGGGCTTCTAGCAGTGCTCCTTTTATCAACCGGCTGTCCGCCACGAATCGTGTTGTTGTGACAGCGACCGATAGCGGATACGAATTGAACTACGCGAGGTTTGGCATCTACCTGGCAGACGTGATGCTGGCCAGTGAGGTCGATTTGGACAAGGACGAACAGACCTCGATTCTGGAGGCTTTTTTGGCGGCCGCCAAACAGACCGCCGCCTTCTACGACGAAAATGAGCGATTAGCAACCGAGCACGCACTACTGGATGATAACGGGGACGGCCGCGGGACACCGGCAACTTTTTACCGCGGGGTGCGTGTGACGAAGCCATCCAAAGATGGTCAGCCAGACGGGTTTCGAGCCAACCAGATTCAACTGATTCGCAGTCCCAGGGAACTGGCATTGTCGACCGCCCAACGCCTTCGTCGAGATGCACTCGAGGAAAAAATAGAAGCCGTGCGGGCAAGAAAGTCGTCGCTGCGAGAGGACGACTACTTCTCAGAATTGGAACGACTGTTCCTGGAGATTGCCGCCGTCTATGAAGAGAGCCGAAAATGATCGACGTACGTTCTTTGGCTACATTCTTGAGCCGAACGCGCTGGCGTCGGGTCTTCGAAATTCCGGGCGTGAAGACGGCAGGCTAGGGCCTTTAGGTCAGAAATTAGATGTGAATGGGAAAGTGACGGCGACATCTTGAGTTGGCAGCACCCAGTAGCTGCAGAAAGAAGCATTTTCCCTTTTCAAGCTCAAAACTCGCCCCCACTTTCCCTTGAAGCCGTGCTAACGACTTCGCTCTTATCATCGGAGATCCACCTGCATGGGTCTTTCCAGAAAGCCCAATTGTAGGGGAAATTCGGTCGCGACCGGTCAAAGAATCCAGTTGTGCAAACTGTATTAATTGGGAAAGGACTGCGGGGCCGTCTTGCGACCGTTTTACAACTCAACGCTCGCGACATGACAAGCCATGCAGCTGGTGGCCAATCGCTGCACCGAGGGCTGAGGATGGTCGGCTCCCGGCCGATGGCAATCGACGCAACAGAGCGTGGTGCCTCCTTCGCTGGCAACCAAGGCTGGGTGAGTTAGTGGCAGCGGGCCGTAGTCCACTTGCCCCGGAGGTGGTGACGATCCTCCCTGGTCCTGATTCGCCCGGCCAATCCAGCCCAGCAAGGCGACGCCGGCAAAGAGTGGCACCAATTGGACAGTTGCGCTTCGGCCACGCAACGACATTCATGGCAGTAACAAAGATGACTGCGAACTCCAGGTTCGTCGTCCAGCGACAACAGCCCGCGGGTCAGCATGTCAAATATTTCGTCACAGGAGATTGTCTCACGCATTTTCGTGTTACCTGTCATTGGTCCTGAGTGTCCCGCAAGTCGACAATCGTTGGCTGCGACGTGTTCGTGTCAAAGAGTGCGACCGTCGGTTTTCCAAAGACCCAGCCGCATGCTTCGCCTGGGTTAACGAACCAACGGCCGTGGTCGTCACGCCGCGTACTGGGCTTGTGAGTATGGCTGTGGACAGCAATGTCGAACGGGTCGGAGTGTCCGCGAAGTTGGTCGAGTGAGTGGATCAGTACGAATCGAGTGCCATCGTCGGCCAGATAGGAAATCGGTGCTTCGCCAATAGTGCCGACAATGCTGATACCAGCATGGATGCCCGGTTTGTTACCCTCGTTGTCGCCAAAGCAACCTGTCAATTTGCAGTTCAATTTCCGCAACGGCGGAATCGCGATGGGGGAAACGAGATCTCCTGCAAACAACACATGGTCACAATCGGAATGATTGAAGAAACGCACAGCGTCCCGGATGCGGTCGAGGTTGTCGTGGGTATCGCCTAACAGTCCAAAGAGCATGGGCAGGCTAGTTCTTTTCGTCGGAAGGAAAACTCTGTGTATTGTGTTGCACGGTCTGGCGAATTTTCACCGCCACCAGAGGGTCTATCATTGCGGCGGTCGCCATGTGAACACCCTGGGCTCCCGCGTCTAGGTATCGCTGCACATCGGCAGCTGTGGAAGCTCCACCCACGCCGATCAAATCCAGGCGTATGCCAAGGCGATCAATCATTTTACGAATGGACTCCGTTTGTCTTACGGAAGCGGCGTGAGTCGCCTTGCCGCAGATGCCTCGCTTTTGTCCGGAGAAAAGTAGATGACCATCCTGACTGCGAACTTGTGTGGCTATGCTGTTGGTCATTGCCACCCCGTTCACAAATGGAGCGATCGACTCGATCAACCGTTGAGCGTCGGCAGGATTCGGAAGGTGTCCGACCTTGGCCACAAACGGTGTCTGGCCGATCACGTCCCGAGTTAGCTTGGCAACCAACCCCGCATCGTCGGGCTGTTGAAATAGCTGACCATCACACGTTGAAACGTTGGGACACGAAAAATTCGCTTCGATCATGTCTGCACCCGCGTCAGCCGCCATTTGCGCACATCTGGCATAGTCATCCGCCAGTCGCCGCATGTCCCATCCCTCCTCAATCGTTCCAACAACGGACACCGAGAGAAGTTGTCCTGGAGCCAGCGCCGCCTTGGTCGCTCGTATGTCGCGCTGCCATACCTCGATTTCCGACGACGGCATGCCGAAAGAGACGGCCCAGCTGCCATTCATCTCCGGAGACTCGTCAACTTCCGGGTGGTGTTCGTCAACGGTCGCGCAGGCGACAGGCAAGAGATTGGGCAATTCATAACAAGGCCGGGATCCGCTGCGGACGGTCTTGTACGTCAGAAGATCAAAGCCGAGGCGAGCGTAGTAGAGGCACCAACGTCCGTTGAGAAGTGGTCCCGCCGGGATTCCAAGCGGTGAATTCACGGGTAGACCGCAAAGACGCCACGAACCGCGATAGGGCGGGACTTCCAAATCGGGCAACTGATTTGGAGCGTGATCATAATTCCATTGATAAGACCGAGCCCGGTCGTACCTCGACAGAGGGGTGTTCACGCCGACCACAGATTCGTCTCCGGCAGGGTTACTTGCTTCGAAAGATCATGGAAACTACGATAGGAGTCTTACGTACTGTTCGAAAGTACATCCAGCGAAATCGTGTGTTGTCCGCAAGGCTGGCACGCGACTATCGATCCATTCATTACGGCACGTTTACGTCGGAGGACTTTGTGTCATGTCTAGGGTTCGGATCTCACTCACATTGTTTGCCTTGGGGCTCGTAAACACAATCCCGGCGGTCGCCCAAGACGATTTGGCCGCGGAGCTCTACGGCCAGGGCGTCCACGCCTACCATGCAAAGCAGCCCAAGGAGGCTTTTGAGTTGCTTAACAGTTCAATCGAACAAAGCAAAAAAGATCCGCGAGCTTATTTCTTTCGTGGGTTAGCCCAACATTCACTCGGTCGTCCCGACGAAGCGACTGCCGACTTTAAGACGGCTGCCGAGTTAGAGGTGATGGGGTCGGATCGAAAATACAACATCTCCTTTGCGCTGGAACGCGTGCAGGGTTCCGTGCGGCTGGAGATTGAACGATTGCGCCGAACTGCTCGCCTTGAATTGCGAGCGAAAAAGCTACAAATCGACAAGATCAAGTATAAGCAATTCCAGGACGCCGAAAGCGATGCGTTGTTGGACAAAACTCGCAAGCCCGTCGTACCGAATCTACCTGCTGTCGCGGCAGACGACCCGAACGATCCATTCAGCGGAGCTGAAACAGCCGACGACGTCGTCGTGACGGCGCCCGCCGATCCGGTCAAGCCTGCGGACCCGTTTTCGGATCCTGCCGACAAGCCGGCGGATACCACGAAGCCGAACGATCCATTCGCAATTCCTGCCGACAAGCCGGCGGATACCACGAAGCCGAACGATCCATCCGCAATTCCCGGTGGTGAGCCTGCCGATCCGGGTGACCCCTTTGCACTACCGACCAACGACCCACCAAGGACGCCTGGGGCTGGTGCTCCAGCGGGTGGTGCACTGAGCGGAATCTTCCGCGCCTTCGGAAGACTGATTCCATCGCCGCCCTCATTTGGTGGTGAAGCCGAAATGGAATTCTCAGAGGACTTCCCCGATGAACTGAAGGGTCTGCCGCTCGAGGACCCGTTCGCCCCTAAAGTGGATCCTAGCGATACAAAGAAGTCCGCCGACCCATTCGAAGGCCTCAAGTAACGCGGGTCCTACGGTTTCCAAAACGACAGGTTTTTGACACAGAACCCATCGGCGTCTGGCCGCTGGGTTTTGTCATTTACGCAAGCCGAGGTTCCCGCCATGAACTCCCGCCCCATCGTCTTTGTCTGTCTCGTACTGTTCCATTTCGGAGTCGCGACGGCGGCGCCGACAGTTACTCAGATCAGCCCTCGCGGTTTGACTGCCGGTGGCTCGACGATGATCACGTTACGCGGGACTGAGTTGGATCGGGGCGAATCGCGATTAATATCTCCGCTGATCACGAGGCAAACGGTTGTCAAGGCGACCGCTGGCGAGTTGCAGTTTCGAGTTGAAGTTGCTGCGGAGGCGATCTGCGGCCTGTACCGTTTTCGTGTGGCCAACGAAGCGGGCATTTCCAACGCCTGGATTGCCGGCGTGGACACCATGCCACAATTAGCGTTTCAAGAGTCCATCGCCAAGATGCCCACCACTCTTTCGGGGATGCTGACCGGCGGCAACATATTACAAACACGCTTCCAGGTTGAAGCTGGGATGGAGTTGGTTGCCGAGGTTGAATGCCGCCGCCTCGGTGGTCAGGCACGACCGGTTTTGCAACTCCTTGATCCGCGTGGCGTACAGATCTCATGGGGCCGTTATCGGTCGGCACCACAAGGTGATGCGAGGTTGTCCGCCACAGCACCAGTTTCCGGCGAGTACACACTGCTACTTCACGACTTGGTCTACAAGGCTCCTGCCTCGCCTTTTCGGCTAAAGGTCGGCAGCTTTCAATACGCGACGATGACGTTTCCGCTGGCCGTCCAAACTGCCGCAAATGTGCCGCACGTTTTTGTTGACACCAACATCGAAACACCTCCGATGAAACTCTGGAACACCGCTGGGTTTCCCGGCATCGGAGTCGCAAGTCCACAGCAGAGTGTTACGGTCAGTGGACCCTTACCTCAAGTCGTTGTCAGCGGATATCCAGAGTGGATCGAGGGCAGCGAAGGTGCACTGCCCAGCCCACCTCTGGGAATCAACGGACGCATCGACGAGGCCGATCAGGTCGACCTCTTTCGAGTCCCAGTCACCGCAGGACAAACGCTGCGGTTCAAAGTCTTGTCTCATCGGGTCGGATCTCGCCTCGATCCCGTGCTGACAGTTCGTGACGTGAAGGGCAAGGTCCTGGGTCAGAACGACGATAACGGATCCAATACCGACGCAGTGGTTCAAGTGAAGATCGCCAATGGGGTGAGCGAGGTAGATGTCGAGATTCGGGATGTGACGCACAGAGGCAGCCTATTACACGTCTACCGGATCGCGGTCGAGCCCGTTGGCAATCCCGAGTTCTCGTTGAAAATCGTCAAAGCCGAGATCAACATCCCCGACGGGGCTCGACAACTAGTGTTGGTTGCTGTCCAGCGACGCGGGTATGGAGGTCCGATCAATCTCTCGACCATGACGTTCGACGGAGGCAAGTCAAATGTCGAAGTCGAGAATCCGGTGATCCCGCCGGGGGCGACCCAATCACTTGTGATGCTGCATCGGACTGCTGCTGTCGCGGAGTCCTTTTTGCTTCGCGGCCAGGGTGAACAGGACGGCAGAGTCATCGCGTCGTTGGCGCAAGTTGACGCAGCGATCCCGCAGGATCAGGTGGTGCCAGGTGCCAGCCACGACTTGGCCGTATCGACCATAAGCGCGACGCCAGTCGAGTTGAACGATCTGACCATTCCAAATTCACCGCACATGGGGCAACAGATTGCGCTTCCGCTTGAGATCAAACGGTTGAGCGGAGGGGAAGGTCCGATTCGCATTCGGCTCATCTCCAACCAACCGATGCCGAAAAAGAAGATCAAGGTAAAAAACAAAGACCAACAAGTTGACGATGTCGATCGCACTCTCCGTGTCGAGGGAGAGACGATGTGGGGAGCGGATAAGTCCACTGGAACGGTCCAGCTGCAAATTCCAACGGACCTTCCGGCACAGCCATGGCAAGTGGCACTGGCAGCTGAGTTGTTATCGGCTGATAGCAAAAAAGTACTGGCCACCGCATACGCATCGGTAAACGTACTTCAGGCAGCTGCTCCTTTTCGCCTCGAGCTGTCCAGCGCCGCAGAGATCAAGGCAGTTGCCGGAGAAGGTGAGGCAGGAAAACTGATTGGGATCATTCACCGCCGTGACGATTTTGATACTGCAGTACAAGTGACCATCAAGGGACTGCCGGATGGCTATCAAGTTCCCAACGTTGAAGTACCTGCCGGGAAAAGTAACTTCGAGTTATCCGTTGCATTCACCGATAAAGCGAAGCCGGCTAAGCTAGAGAAGCTCCAGTTGATCGCCACTTGGGCGCCAAACGCAAAGAAACCTCAGCAGACATTTGCGTCCAACCCGATTGCCGTGGTGATCGATGTCACGCCCAGCGCAAAAACGGAAAACGATCCATAGTTCGACGCACGCTTTGATTCTTATCTCGAGAGATTCGCATGAAGAGAATCCGCTCAGCTACCGTTCTTGTATTTGTACTTACAGTCGCTCTCCACACGGCGAACCAAGACGGGTATGGGAAGGAGACTCGGCCCAATATTCTGTTCATCATGAGCGACGATCACGGCTACCAAGCGTTGGGCTGTTATGGAAGTAAAGTCAATAAGACTCCCAACCTGGATCGCATCGCCAAAGGTGGAATGCGTTTTGATCGTTGTTTCGTAACGAATTCTATTTGTGGTCCGTGTCGCGCTGTGATTTTGACTGGGAAGTACAGCCATTTGAACGGATTCACTCGCAATGGCAACACGTTCGATGGCGGGCAACAGACCGTTTCCAAACTGCTACAGGCGGCCGGATACCAAACTGCGGTGGTCGGAAAATGGCACCTGCGAAGCGACCCAACGGGATTCGATTATTGGCACATCTTGCAGGGGCAGGGGCCGTACTATAATCCTCCGATGAAGACGCCCGAGGGAATCGTCCGGCACACGGGATACACGACAGACATTATCACGGACTTGGCACTCGATTGGCTCAAGAACAAGCGGAACGCGGAAAAGCCGTTTTATCTCGTTTACCAACACAAGGCGCCTCATCGCAACTGGCAGCCCGGCCCGAAGTACCTGACAAAATATGACGGCGAAACAATCGCCGAACCAGCGACACTATTCGATGACTACGAGGGCCGTGGCACTCCAGCCAAGACCCAACAAATGACGATCGAGCGTCATCTCAATCCGAACGATCTCAAGTTAGTGCCGCCCAAACTGACGCCAGAACAACGTGAACTATGGGACGCAGCCTACGAACCAAAGAACAAGGCGTTTCTTGAATCCCAACTCGAGGGCAAAGATCTCGTTCGCTGGAAGTATCAACGATACGTTAAAGACTATTTGCGGTGCATCGACTCCGTGGACGCGAATGTTGGTCGTGTGCTCGACTATCTCGACGAATCTGGATTGTCGGAAAACACAGTCGTGTTCTACACCTCCGATCAGGGTTGGTACTTGGGCGAGCATGGATGGTTCGACAAACGCTGGATGTATGAAGAGTCGTTTCGTACGCCGCTGATGGTGCGTTGGCCCGGCGTTACGGAGCCGGGGAGTGTGACCACCGATATGGCGATGAACCTCGACTTTGCCGAGACGTTCTTGGAGATCGCGGGACAGCCAATCCCGCCAGACATGCAGGGAAAGAGCTTGATCCCGGTATTGCAACAGAAGACTCCCAGTACTTGGCGCGATTCAGTCTACTACCACTATTACGAGTATCCCGGTGCACACTCCGTCCGAAGGCACTTGGGAGTGCGGACCGATCGCTATAAGCTGATTCACTTTTATAATTTGGATGAGTGGGAGTTATACGATTTGAAGAAGGATCCAAACGAGATGAAGAGCGTCTATTCGGATCCAGCACACGCTGATGTGCTGAAGATGATGAAGGTCCGGCTGACCAAGATTCGAAAGAAGTATAAGGACGATGGCCCTATCGTTGACTTACAAGCTGACCGAGCGAGGAACGTACGTACCAAGATGGTACGTCAATTCGGCTATGCCGACGAGAAACCAAAGGTCCTGATCCTCGATGGAAAGAGTCCTGCTGTGAGGGAGCCGTCCTCCAATGAGGTCGACCCGTCGGTTCGTCCGTTCACCGTCGGTGGCTGGCTACGGTCCGCCGATCCCAACGGTGTCTTGCTGGCCCAAGGTGGCGAGAGCTTAGGATATAGTCTGTACCTGAAAAAGGGTGTCCCGACCCTTGCCCTCCGCAGCGACGGACAAGGAGGCCAACTTGCAGCTCCCGCGGCGATTGAGACGGAGGATTGGACTCACGTTGCCGCATCGTTAGACGCTGATGGCGGGGCAACCATCTATGTTAATGGCGAATCCGTCGCGACGAAAAAACTGTTTCTGATTACCGGACGACCGTCCGATGGTCTAAGCCTGGGCGCCGATTCCGGCTCACTTGTCGGCGACTATGCCGACTCCTTCCCGCTAAGAGCCGAAGTCGCCGACGTTCGCATCTACTGGGGGAAAACGAATAACCGCCTCTGGCGAATCTGGCTGCGTTCCAAAGAGAAGTTGCCACAGTAGGTCACGGTCGCCGAACGTGGCCAAACCCAAAAATCGCTAGCCAGCCGTGACTCGTCGTCTCTCTTGATCTATAAGATCCAACCGCCACCGCGTACGCGATCGCCATCGTACAGCACAACGGCCTGGCCCGGTGCCACGCCGTAACACGGTTCATCGAATTCAACCTCGAGTTGCTCTCCAGTCAATTTTGCCGTCGCCGGCATGGCGCGACTGTTGTATCGGATCATCGCATCACAGCGAAAGGTCTCGCTGGGTGGCCGCAGCAACCAGTTGCAATCCTTGGCAACAAGTCGAACAGTTTCGAGTTCGTTGTAGGTACCAATAACAACTCGTCGCGAGACAGAGTCGATCTTCACAACGTAGTAGGGATCACCCATGGCGACTCCCAGTCCTTTGCGTTGACCGATCGTGTAACGTTCAATTCCCTGATGCTGCCCGACTACACGACCCTCGGTGGTGACAATTTCTCCCGCCGTATCAGCCGGCTTGCGGCTCTGCACGAACTGGCCGTGATGTCCGGACGTCACAAAGCAGATTTCCTGGCTGTCTTTCTTGTCGGCAACTCGCATTCCCAGTTGGCTGGCAAGCTCGCGAATTTCCGTCTTCTTGTATTTCCCGATCGGTAGCATCATTCGCGGCAGGTATTCACGCCGAATTCCGAATAACACGTACGACTGATCCTTGTCTTGATCGACTCCCCGTTGAATTGACAACTCACCGTCGGCATCGCTTAGCAGTTGCGCATAGTGGCCCGTGGCGACATATTCGGCTCCCACGCTATCTGCGTAGTCGAACAGCTTGCCGAACTTGATCCAGTTATTGCACATGACACATGGATTAGGAGTCCGTGCAGCCAGGTATTCGTCCACGAAGTAATCGATGATACGGCGGAACTCGCCTTCTAGGTTCAGCGCGTAGAACGGAATCGACAGTTGGGCGGCGATACGGCGCGCGTCCGCAGCGTCGGATGCGCTGCAACAGCCTTGCTTGTGATCGGCACGCGGATCCAACACGTTCAGAATCGCCGATGACTCCCCATCTACCGTACACGCCTCAACGGCCTCTTCGCCGTGACGCATGAAGACACCGATGACGTCATGGCCCTGTTGAACTAGGAGATGAGCGGCCACGCTGCTATCAACACCGCCAGACATTGCCAAGACGATTCGAGCCATGTGATTAATCGTGAATGGGTTGACACGGAACAGCTGTTTTTAGGGTTAGCTGCCAATGAAGAAGGGTCCGTGCGATTCTTCACTCCTACGTGGATTTCTTGCCAACGAACTGATAGTAGGGCGTCCGCAAGAACGGCATGTACGGCACCTTTGCGCGACATTCTTCAAAAGAGAGCGGTTCGAATTTTCGATGAAGGAACGGTACGTGATCTCTGGTTGGGAAGACGTTGTCATAGGCAAACCAGATCGGCCAAAACGAACGCGTAAACCAGCGATGTCGCTTGAGGCCGTCCGGAGGGTGTTTCCTTGAGACGTAGAAATCGACGATGCCGATCACGCCACCAGGTTTCAACATGGCCAAAGCGTTGTCAATCGCGGCGAACCAATCGGGAATCATCGTGAGTGAGTAGGAAAATGTGACCACATCGACGCCATCCCCTTTGGGCCGATAGGTGGTTGCGTCGGCTTCGACGGCCGTCACGTTCGACCATTGCCGCTCCTCAATCCGCTTTCGGGCAACGCCGAGTAGCGACGGAGAGAGGTCGACAATCTGTACTTCACTAAGTTGTTTGATACGGTCGCCAAAAAAATCGATATTTGCACCGGTTCCGCCGCCCATGTCAATCCAGCGACCTTGATCCGGAAAGGGAATCGTGTTCCAGAGTTCTTCACGGCCTTTGAGCAGTCGTTTGCGGAAATCATCGTATGCGTCGGCCTGTCCAGCGTAGAAACTCTCCAGCCGCGCCGCGTGGTCTCGGCCACGAATCGGCTTCATGGTCATGTGGTAGAGAATTTTCAGATCGGACAACAAGCCCATCAAAGTGACCTATCTAGTGGTGGCGGAACGAATAGGGACCGAACAAATGTTGAGCACCGTATTCGTCTCAAACGGCCAAGTCGGCGATATAGAAACTACCGTAAGTATGTACACGGTCCTTTTCGTGCAGCTCTTCGGCTAGCGTCTCATTGTATGTCAACATCTCGGCGAGCTCTCGACGCTGCCCGTCCACCGTGACTTGAATTCTGTCAATGAAATCCGTCCGAAGCCCACCACTTCGCCAAAGGATTCGAGCCATCCCCGATGCCCGCTCCAAAATGGCCTTCCATTCCAACTCTAGTAGTGAAAAGAACCGGCCTGATAACCAATCCATGTGATCCAGCAACACGAATCGAGAGATCGGGGCATCGTGCTTCTCAAGGAATCCCTGCACAGAATCTGTATGGGTGCTGATCTTCTGGGCGTGCGAGTCTTTGAGCAGTTGAAAATTGTCCGGTTTGAGATACTCGGGACAACAATCGTGTGTATAACTGCCGGTCAGGTAAACTCGCCAGAAGTAATTGTCGTTTAAGGGAAGTCCGCCAAATACCGTGTCGACGCAGTCCTTGATGAACTTGAGTAGACCGCCTTCGTACTGAGTCTCAATCTGCCGTCGCTGCGCCTTGGGAACGCCCAGCACCGAGAGAGTCGTGTCACGGTTCATCAGAAACTTCAACTTCCGCGACCAAAATCGATCGTGCAACTTTTCGTAGAAACTGCGCTGTTCGTCAAGCGAAGTAGCGCAGAGCATGCCTTCGATCTCATCGCGAACCTTCGCCACTCGATCGGTATAAACACGAATCCAACGGGCAAACATACCTGTTGTACCGCGGTAATAGAAAGGTCGCCGACTGTCGAAGAACTTGATTCGCTTGTCCCAGAATTCTTGCGACCACGGTTGAATGTGACGCCGTAACTTCTGTTGGTAGATCCGGTCGACACCCTGAAGACGACCGTGGCCAAACATCTTGAAGAAGTCTTCGTATTCCAGATGTTGGATGCCGGCTAGCTTTAAGTCCAGAAGAGCGTTCTGGCGAGGGTTCATATCCACCGCGTAAACGTGGTTCGGAGAACACAACGCATAATCCAAAGCGTTACAGCCAGCCGACGTGATCACCATCACGTTGTCTTTCGGACCTAGCTCCAAGGCCACACGGTCAAGGCGAGGATCCTCCCAACACGTGTTGTAGACCAGATTGTTACCGTGCACGAATTGGAACACTCGTCCACTTACCCAATCCATCGCTGACATATTCGTTCACTCTCTGGTGCATTAATGGCTTCAGGGAAAACATATTAGTGTAACGGTCCAGGCGGTCGAACGGAAGCCTTGGCAAGGCAGGGTAAATAGGTGGGAGGTTTGGGCGTTTGAGGGCCAGCGCCCCATGATGCTGCTCGGGTTGATTTAATGTGTGGCACTGGCTTTGCCAGTGTTTTTTGAGCCGAAGGCGCTAGCCTCAGGTTCTTGCCAATCACGAGAACCGTTGCCTAGCCAAAGCTAGGGCACTGGTGGAGCCGGCGGCTCTATTTCAACACCCTCTTTTGCAACACAGTGTCATCGTGTTCATAGAACGGCGCACAGCAGAGAAGTGGCGTGTTTTTTCTCAGTGTTGGTAAGTGTCGCGACAGAGAACAGAAGTCTGGCGAACGACGGCAGAATGTGGATTACGCTTTTTGTGTCGGGTCAAATGGCCCAATTAAAAACGTTTTCGTAGCAGCCTTCCGTCGGCGCGATGAACGAGCTGCTGCAGCGTCAAGGTATCCGTGGATTCCGATAAAAAGCGAATAGCTCCATCGCCGAATGCTGCGTTGACACCGCCTCGATGGTTGCTTGACAGTCCACCCACAGGTGTCGCCTTGGCCAAAATGGCCGGGTCGACAAACGGCCTTGCCGTCTTGTCAGCCAAGGGGTCTTGGTTGTCAATGTCGCTGCCTTCAGGTTTACTCTCTTGCCCGGCGCCGTTTCGGGCCGCCGCATCTGCCACCGCCCCAATCGCGCCTTCAACGCCACCAGGTGAGGATTCTCCTTCGGCCTCAACGATTCCACCTGGCCCAATGGAGCTTGGCGAGACGGGCAGGTCGAGACCGGGTAGTTGTGCAGCTGGTGGCGGCGCAGCGACCAATCTCCCTAAAGGGCGGTTCAACTCACTCATGTTGCGGAGAGTTGCCCGTGTACCAGACATCCAACCCAGGTCAGCATACGGGTCACCACCAACAATACGCTTCTCCGATATGAATAGCGTTTGTGACAGGCCATCACGAATATCGAGCACTCGATTGGCCCGGTTCAGCACAAAGGTACCCGAATTCCAAGTATCGATCGGTGCAGACGTGTGATGGTGCATCCCCACATAATTTGACCGAGCTACAAAGTTCAGATTATCGCTTGGGCACTCCAGTCCCTGCAAATGAAGCGACCGCACTTCGGCGTTGTTCTTGTGGTAGACACCGACCGTATAATCGACCGCACGAGCCGCATTGTATTGTTCCCAATAGGGCAGCGTGGCGGTCAGCCAATTGTGGTGGTACCCCTGGGCGGTGTGTAATATCGGCCCGGCCGCATTTACGGTGCCAATCGGGAAGGTCGTTTGCGCCATCTCGTAGTTTTGAACGGCAATGATCAACTGGGCGAGGTTGTTCGAACAGCTCAGCCGTCGCGCCGCTTCACGAGCTGCTTGAACCGCTGGGAGCAGCAGGGAAACGAGTACGCCGATGATGGCAATCACCACCAATAACTCGACCAATGTGAACGCGCGTCGCCGGCGGGATGTGGAAAAGTGATGTTCTTGAGCAATGCTACAGTTCATTTCTGGTCTCCAATGAGTCTTCACGTCAAAACTCCAATTATCAATGCTCTAGTCCTGTGGCCGCGTTATCACCCAATCCAAACGACGACGAGCTAGATGAGGATCCTCAACACCGTATTGAACAACAACTTCTACCGACCACTCTCCCTCGGTCGTTTCAACGTTGACAACAAGCTCCGCCGGTTCGTTCATACCGGAGTCGGCCGGCTGCCAAACGACCATTTCGCCCGTATAGTTGTCGTCCGACAGCAGCCGCCACGCGACACGGTCCCGAATCGACTCCATCAGCAGTTCAGCCTGTCTATCACGTTCGACTTGCCGCTGAAAACGAAAGCGAGTGATTTGGCGACGGGTCATTGCCAGACTAGTCAATGCGGCAATCGTCACGCCGACCAAGACAAGCACGATGATCGCGCCCCGTCGTTGATTCCGCGAATGAGCTATCCGTTTTTTCATTATTTCACCTCCTCCGAACTCAAATTATCGGACTCGGCATCTTCGGATTCGCTGGATGGTTTGCTGTTCGACGACTGCGATCTCATCGTCGCATTTATCGTAACGACTGGACCGGGGAAAGCGGAGAGCTCAAGCTGTCGCTGCACTCGGAGCGTAACAACGGGCCGATCGATTGTCCATAAAACTTGGACTTGCTCGCGACGAAAATCGTACGTCTCCAACTGTAGAGGTGTCGTTCCATTCTCCGTCAACACTTTTCTCACGACGCGGTTTCCATCCTGTTCATAGACCACGCGCAGACTCTGCGGCGCCGTGATAATCAGCCGTGTTGGCGTTGCTACGTCCACCACCAGTTCGATAGCATCCCGCACGTCGCTGCGTAGATCCCCGGCCATCCGGTCGATATTGGCTCGAATTTCCGTCTCGTCGATGACATGTCGTTGTTGTTGACTGGTTCGGTAGATCAACTGAGCCGTTACCGACATCAAACCGACAAACAGCGGCAAGTAAGCCAAGATTTCGATGAGCGTGAAACCGAGGCGACCGGCGGATTTGCGACGCGCCCGATTGGGCCGCCTGAAATGCAGTTGGCGCTCCATTATTGCGTCTCCCTAATCGGATACCGCCAACGTGTTAGCGCAACGTTCATGGGACGATCCGAACCACTGGACCACGACACTCTCGCCACCAATCGCTTCCCACCGTCAATTTCTCGAACATCTACCGTGACTTCGACATCCGATAGTCTGGAAACGTCTACGCCGGACTGGGCGAGCACTCGATCATTGACGATGAACTCGTCAAGTTTCGTGTAGTCGATGGCAGTCACAATCGCGATCACATTCGAGCAAAGCAACAGGGCGGACTCGCGATTCTGCATTTGTCGCGCAAACCTCTGAATGCTTGAGTTCCACTGTGCCAACGAAGATAGGCCTACGAGGAGAATTGCGACTGCAAAGGCAGCCTCCATCATCAGGGAGCCGCGTCGCGGGCGTCGGCCTGGCTGTCGATGCATCAGCATTTTGTCATTCATTCCGAAACTCTCGGCAACTGGTATATCAACTCGATGAGTGGCTCCATAAAGCCTATGACAAATAATCCAATAATGGAGGCCAGCACGACAATGGACAACGGGCCCAGCAGACCCAGCATGCGGTGCATCCTCCGGACAACCTTGCGACGAATGGATTCAGAAATGGCTGTTAACGCCCAGTCAAGATTGCCGGCTTTCTCTGCTGATCTCAAGGCGGTTGCCTCCGATGTGGCCAACAGTTTCTCTTTACTCAAGGCGTCGATCCATACCATGCCACCGCAGACTAGATTGGCAACTCGAGCGACCTTGCGGGCGAAGTAACGGTGCGGGTAGAACCGGCCAAGACGGTCGAGCGTCGTGGTAATATCTTCGCCACGCCGAATATCACGACCTAAGATTGCCAACAGTCGCGAGACATTCAATCGATTGCTAAGACGGTCAATGACGGGGACTGATGACGGAATGACGTCGAAGTACAGGCAGATTCCCCACAAGATGATGGCGGATAGGCACAACATGATGGGACCGGACATCACAAGGAAGATGGGTGGCACGATCTCGAAGGCAAACTTCGACAACGCCGGCAGCTCGATCGAGAAGTCGTCAAACACCATCCGAAACTGAGGCACGATGAACACGATCATACCTGAGATGATTAGCATCAAAACTGCCAAGACACACCCCAGGTAGAGTACTATTTCCGCCATTCGTCGCAAGGCTTGGTGTAAGGGGTCCTCTGGGGCCAGACTCTCGGAAAGCAACTCACCCATGTCGTCGGTGTGCAATAGGCAGCGCGTCGCGACGTGGGCATCAGTTGGCATAAACCAAAACGTACGCCCAATGGATTCGCCCAACCCGAACCCACGGCGTAAGTGATGCAGTAAGACGGTGCAACTTCGCGACCACTGATTGGACTGGTCGATACGATACGCTTCCAAGATCTCAGTGGCCGAAATTCCGAGAGTTGCGGCGCGGGCCGTGATCTGAAGCAGGCATCGCCGTTGATGGGATAGAGCGCGGAGCCACATGATGACAACAATGAACGGTGCCATGAGTACGCAGAGAATCGCACCCCAGCCCAACGATGCCCCTAAATAGCATGACCCGGCCAGAATCATGATCACGGCGCCGGCCGCCCTCAGAAGAAACGCCGTTGACGCATAGTCCCTGCCTCGTTGTCCGGCAAAAACAAACCCCGTCGCCCATAACAACCCAAATCCAAATACGAACATTCCTGTCGCGACGAGCAGTGTGGTCGGCAATACATGAACCATGTTTCTCTCCTACCATCCACCAAGGCCAGAGAGTAACGAAAACATCGGAAGCATGAGTCCACCGATGGTGATGGATGCGACGAACAGGATGAGATAAAAAGCAACCGGTGCAACCATCATTTGGAAGCCACTTGCACGAATCTTCGCCTGCTCAGCCAGCACTGTTGACACTTCTCGAAGGCCGGCCGCCAAGTCATTTTGTTGAGCTCCCCACTGTGTGAACGGAGCGATGACTTGCGGCACAGCTTGAGAGCCGCGGATGATCTGGGTCAGGTCGTCGCCGGACTGAACTCGCGCAGCTGCCAGGTAAGAGAATTCTGCAAGGTTTGCATCCACCTGACCACGCGCCGTCAATGCGAGTGCCTCGTGTAATGGGACCTTGTATTGGATCAAGACTGACAAAGATCGTGTCCATCGAGCGGCGTTCGACCATGCCACAATTGGACCGACGATTGGCATCGTTTGCAGCAACCGCCTCGTGGTTGCCGGTCCCACCACTAGCGGAATCGTCACCACCAAGCCCATCGCCAACAGGCTGGAAGCCAACAGATACCAGATGCCGGAATCGTGCCACCAAAATAGCACCTCCGTCGTCGCCGGCAAACTAATCGCAAAGTCGTTGAATATCTCCTTGAACGGCGGAACGACGAAGAAAACAATCGATGTGAAGATCAGCACCGCGGTACACAACACTAAAATTGGATAGGCAATGTCAATGAGCAGTCGTCGCCACGACTCTCGATGACTCACCTGGATGGCCATTAACTCCACCAGCGCTTCCGAAATCTGGTCGGTCTGGGTGGCCGAAGCCATCACCGCCTTCAGTTCATCCGGCAAACTATCACCGATATGTTCCACCGCGTCTGCGAGCGAGTTTCCGCGAGCCAAATAGGATGCCATGAGCCGCATGACTCGCGCGGTACGCCGCGACTCCGACTCGTCGGCCGCGGTAACGAGTCCGACGACAAGCGAGTCGCCAACTGCCGTCAACGCCGCGACCTCACGGAGTAGTTCTTCCGCTTCCCGACGCGTCAATCGCGCCGGCGAGTCGGAGGTTCGATCGATCGCATGAAACGCAACGAGTTGCAGGTGTTGTTCCGACAGCGTCCGACGCAACGCGGATTCCGTTGGAGTGACCATCTCCCCAAGGTATCGTTTTCCGTGTACGTCAATCGCTTCGTATTTGAATCGGGGCATCGATGTTTGACTAATCCAAGATCAAATGGCGCGAGCCAATTCAGTGAGTAACTTGTACCAGGGAACGAAGACCAACAGGACGTAGGATGCGGCGAGACAGCCACCTACCGCGGCACTGATAAGCATCGGAGAACCGGCTTTGGCAACCGAATAAACATCGGCTTTTTCACGGTAGACACGAGTCACTGTCTGCAATCGGTGCGGCAGATCGGAATCTTCGCGATGATGCTCTAACACGGTCGCGATCACCCTTGGCAGCTCGACCGATCGACCGGCGATATTGCCCATTGTCTGAGCAAGTTCCACTGCCTCGCTCTCTGAAACGTTCCGTTGCAGTAATCGGGCAAGTACTTCGCTCTGAACTGCCGTGCTCTCCCAACGAGCGATTCGACTGGTTCGCTGTTTGGGCCGCTGCAAAAAGTGTCGAGCTATGGATATCAAACCAAACAACACAAAGCCGATGACAAATCCCCAACGACAAGCGTATGCCGCCGTAATCAACTGGAAAGCAAAGTGATCTTGTGAACGAATGTCCTGAAATTGAACGATAAGGGGGGGAATGGCTGTCCAAAGGAGGAAGCAAAGTCCCACGGCGCCGACAACGTAGACGACACTGGCATAAATGACCGCTAGTTGCAACGATTCTTGCGCACGCCGCCGCCGGTTGAGAACTCGGTCGGCAGTTGCTAACGCCCACCCCAGATCGCCACTGCGAAAACCCACTTTCAGTAGTGAGCGATAGAATGTGCCAAAACCGAGTGAATCATCAGCGATAATAGACTCCAGTGATTCCCCCGCTTCGAGACGTTCGGCGATTTCGGCCGAGTAACGTCCAACACGTCCCCTTACATCAGCAGCCACCCTCAGTCCGTCCGGCAGTGGAAGCCCGGCGTTCTGAAGAGCGATCAGCTCATCATTAAAAGCGATCAGTTCGTCAAGCGTGAGTACGCCCGATGTCTTGTTGCCGTCCAATGTAATCCCACCTCACGGTGTTCGCCATCCTCGTCACAGCGCATTATGGCCGTCGAACAGCCCATTGGCAACGAACGACGATGGGCAACATCTGTCGGGTCAGGATCGAGGTCAAGAAAAGGGCCCTTTCGGCCAGGCTCAATGGACCGTTTCGAAAACTGGCAGCTATGGGTCGCCCAACACGCGTCGCCACTCTTGGGGGCTGGTCACGCCAGCCGTGACAGCTTCAAGTCCGCGTTGGCGTAGTGTCACCATCCCTTCTGAAACGGCTCTTTGTTCAATCTCATGACTCGTGTTCGCATTTTGAATGACCGATCGAACGGACGGATTCCGCGCGTTGAAATACTCCACCAATAGAGCACGGCCCAAATAGCCGCTGTGCTGACATTTGTCACAACCGACGGGAACCATTGCATCGGAGCCGTCGAGTCCTAGCCGTTCGTCACCGCTGGCAGAACGAGCACACTGGCAGAGACGACGAACTAGCCGTTGCCCCAACACGCTCAATAATGTCGCTCTCAAGGTGTGCGCTTCGATTCCCATATCGATCAGCCGAAAGGTCGCTTCAGACGCCTTGCCGGCATGAATCGTTGTTAGCAGTAAGTGTCCGGTCAACGCGGCCGAAAATGCGCCGCGGGCGGTTTCCGGATCCCGAACCTCGCCGATCAATATGACTTCCGGGTCCTGGCGCATCATGGCTCGAATCCCGCTAGCCAAGTCAAAACCACTTTTGTCATCGGTCTGAGATTGCACGGCTCCATCCACCAATGACTCGACGGGGTCTTCGATCGTCAACACGGTTCGGTGATGGAGCTTTCGCAAACAAGCATATGCTGTTGTTGTCTTTCCCGTTCCGGCCGGGCCACTGATGACGACGGCTCCTGAAGGAGCCGTAAGGTCCGCTTCGAGAGTTTCCTGAACATCAGTCGGAAAACCGAGATCACCCAGTTGGCAAAGTTGGCCTGCCGCGGCAAAGAGACGCACAACGGCCCGCTCGCCAAACACCGTTGGATATGTCGCTAATCGCATTTCCGTGGTTAGGAAGTCACGAATTCGCCCTTCTTGTGGTACATCCGTGCGGTAAGTCAGCAGGCCAGCCATAACCTTCAACCTGACAATTGCCTGAGATTGTTCTCCACGAGGAAAGAGTCCCAGCCGCTGTATGACACCGTCGATCCGCCAGTGGACTTCAATGCCCTCTGGTCGCGGCTGCAAGTGCACATCCGACGCTCGGCATCGCTCGGCTTCGCGGACCAATTGCTGGACGAATTGGTCCGCGTACTCAACGCAAGTGGCGTCAAGTGATTCCAAGGCGGTGGAGATATTGTGTTTCACGTCAACGCAGTCGTCCGGTAAAATCGTTCGATCGGAGCACGGCCGATGGGGTGTGGTCCACAAAGTCGACCAATTAAACACGCCCCTAGCGTCCGGGCGAAAATGCTATTGAAAAACGTCATCCTACGGTAAGCACCGTGTGACTGTCCAACTAGCGAACAAATCGATATCCGGCATCCCGCACCGTAAGAAAGTGGCTAGGTGAACTCGGATCTATCTCGAAAATCTTTCGCAGCCGAGCGATAAACTGGTCCACAGCTCGTGTCGTTACTTGACCAGGCATCCCCCAGACGTTTTCCAGCAGTTCAGCCCGATCAATGACTCGCTCTTCGTTTTCTAAGAAATATCGCATTACTTTCAATTCAAGCTGGGTCAACTTGACCGACTCGCCGTCAACCGACACTTCATGGGTACGAAAGTTGATAATTGCTCGACCAAACGATTCGACGTCGTCGGGCCTTTCCGTAATTGCTGTAGGTGGCGCCTGCGAACCATGTGTCCGGAGCAGATTCTTGACGCGGCTGAGTAGCTCATCCAATTCAAAAGGTTTTGTTAAGTACTGGTTTGCCCCGACATCAAATCCACGAGTTCGATCTTCACTGAGTGTCCTTGCGCTGAGGATCAATATAGGAACGTTGCTACCATCGCTGCGTATGCGTTCGCAAATCGCATAGCCACTCATTCTGGGAAGCATCAAATCCAAGACAATCAGATCGACCGCATCACGCTCCGCTTCGAAGCACTGAACGGCTGCTGCACCGTCACCGGCTACGGTCACTCGGTAACCCTCCTCCTCCAAGTTGAAGCGAATTCCCTTGGCCAAGTGCTCCTCATCTTCAACCAGCAAAATGTGCTTGACAGTCATGCTTCCCATTTCCACTGCACCGGGACTGACGAACATTTTTTTGACCCTAAGGCTGTCGGGCCATCCAACCGCCTGTCACTTCTTATTCTGTTGTTTCCCACTCGCGTCTTCGGAACTCACCGTTGGCACCTGCTATTCAGATTCATTTTCAGCGCCGCTCAGCGCTTTGGGGTCAGTGCAGTTAGGGATAACTACTTCGAAGAGAGTTCCAGGTCCGCTGGCCCGATCCCGAATTCGAATCGTCCCATTCAACTTTTTTATCAGTGTCCGCACGATATACAAGCCTAGGCCCGTGCCAGGCTTATCGCGTTCCAACTCCAATCCGAGCCTGACAAATCGGCGAAACACCTTGCGACGGAGCGGCGTAGGGATCCCCCGGCCATTGTCTTCGATCAGCAACTCTGCATCTTGGCCTTTGAGGCACAAAAATATCGTCACCTGAGGGTCATCGCCGGCATATTTGACCGCGTTATCGATGATGTTTCGCAGAACCAAGTCCAAGTCAACCGCGCGGCAAGTTGTTTCGCACGGTTCAAGTTGTAGCTGGACGATGGATGCAGCCTGCCGATATCGCAGGCACACGTCTTCTACGCAAGAACGAACCAACGTGTCGATCCGCAGTGTCTCGCTCGCATCGGCAGCGTCACCCCTTTCCAGGCGGGCAGCGGTCAGCAACTGGTTAATCAAGAGGTCCAACCGTTCTACATCCTCCAGCATGATCGCTTCAAAACTATCGCGTTCCTCGTCGCTAAGCGAACGTCGACGCAGTGTCTGCAGATAGAGTTTTAGCGACGCGATCGGTGACTTGAGTTCATGCGTTACTGCATCGATGAAATTGGATTGACGTCGGCTTAGATTAATCGCTTTGACCGAGAGCGTCAGGTACATTACTACGCCGACCAAAATGAAGACGAAAAAGACCGCTCCAATGGTCAGCAATGCCCAGTACCAACCCGCTTCTTCGGGGTCTCGAAAGGCCACCACCACAGCCAGAACAATCCAACCGACCAACAACGCGACCAGTAAGACGATCATCACGACGCCAAGCGTGATCGGCAACCGTAGTGAGCTTCGTTCGAACATGAGATTTCAACAGGTAGGAGTCAGCGACCAGTCGACGCTGTCGAATTGTAGTCGAACTCGCGTCGAACTGGTTTAATTCTGGGAACCCGCGATCCAGCAACCAGTCGACACTTGCATTAACTTGGCGTCCTCGGCGATCGACCGGGACCGCTCGAAGCCCCTGCGTTACAGACGGTCTCGTGAAACTCGAGCTCTATTCATCCATCAGAGCACCGTATTTTATGGCTTTCGGAGGACCAATGGCGACCGGTGGAACGGCTACGCCTTTTCAGATTGATTGCGATAGTCGACGACGTCCCAAAAAAGCCCAACGAGTGCACAAGCCCGAATCGTTCGGTAGGTCACGTCAAATTCCCACCAGCGATGACCGTGATTTGCCATCCGAGGATAAGCGTGATGGTTGTTGTGCCACCCTTCGCCATAGCCTAACAAAGCAACCAACCAGTTGTTGCGGCTATCGTCGGTTGTCTCGTAATTCCGGTAACCCCACATGTGAGTCACCGAATTCACCATCCATGTCACGTGCAACACGGCACAGAGACGCACAAAAATAGCCCACACCGTTACCGATGCACCGAACTGCAAGCCACCGCACCAGGTCGCCCCACCCAGGATCAGCAAGCCGAAAACGATATGGGAGCTCAGAAAACGACGGCAAATGAACGATAACACCGGGTCGCGGCTCATATCCGGTGCCCATCTCTTGTTAAATTCGTCGCGATCTGGCCTAGCTCGGCCAATCCACAACATATGGCTCCACCACTTACCGTCGCGCGGCGAGTGAGGATCGCCCACCTGATCACTCATCGCATGGTGGGCACGGTGGATCGAGACCCAATCGTCAACTCCCCCTTCCCCCGCCAAACCGCCAATCAACGCCAACATCCAGCGAACCGGTCGATACGTTTTGAAGCTGGTATGCGTGAATAGCCGATGGTAGCCGAGACAAATCCCGAGCCCACCTGTCACCCAATGCAACACCAACGCCAAAATCAATCCTGTCATCGTGAACGTAAATGGAGCGAACAAGGCTCCGACATGCAGTGAAATCAGCCACAGAGAAACCGGCCAATCGATTCCGTTCGGGTATAGATTCTTGCCACGTTCCACCTGAGCGTCGGGCTTACTCACTTGAGCGGATAGCCGAGCGCCGGGAACAGGAGTGGTTGTGACCGAATTTGCCGGAGGAACGGTGGTGCTCATCAGGAAGATACCTTATTTAGAGATCCCCTCTACCGAAGGGGTCATCATGCATGCTGATACGGAACAACCCGCTGCCCAGACATAGTATCGTTTTTCGTCCAAATGGAGGTGAGCACTACGCCTTGGCCTTGTAATTGTTCTGTAATACTCGCTCATTACCCCCTCTAAAGAGTGCGTATGAGCCATGGAAAAATACCCCAAACGGGCCGCCACGCGAAGATTCACTCGCCGGTGAAACCATCGGATCCGACAGACCCTCTGCAACACAATTCAAGCGGCGATGTACCTCCCCGGCGAACAATTGATTGTCAAGGCGCGTTTTGTTGAGGAGGAGAACAACCTACTTGTCCGAATCTCCAACGAATATGGTGGATGGTCAGGAATTGCTCATCGCTTCGAGTTCGATGCAGAACAGGACATGGAGACGTACGACGATCCGACTCGCACGGCGACTTGCCTGTACCACCGTATTGCCGAGCAGCTCGTAATCAAACTCGCTGGTTCTCTGCAATTGGTTGAAGATGAAAGCGGCCGATTGTCGATCGACATGAAAGTCCCCACGAAACCGGTCGACACTTGTTTGCCCGCAGCTACCTCTCCGGCCGACGATTACAGGTTGGACGATCTTCGAATCCTGATTGTCGAGGATGACCTCGACAATCAACGGATCTTTCGCCGATTTTTGGAAGGGGCAGGTGGCAAGGTTGATGCAGCAGAGAACGGGCAGATCGGCTGCGATATGGTGCACGCTGCGGTGTCAGAAGGAAGACCGTACGACGTGGTCTTGATGGATATGCAAATGCCTGTCCTGGATGGGTACGGAGCAACGCGTCAGCTACGATCGGAAGGTTTCGATTTTCCGATCATCGCTGTCACTGCCTTTGCGATGGAACACGATCGCGACAAGTGCCTTGCCGCCGGTTGCAGCACATACGTCACCAAACGGGTCCGCAAAAATCAGTTGCTGCAAATCGTTCACGCCCAGGCCAGTTGTCGACCTGAATCGATGACAACTAGCTAAGCTGGGGTTAGGCCAAGTCCTCAAAGTCCAGCGGCCGGTTTTCCTTGGCTGACTCCTCTGCTCGAAGCATCACTGCCACAGCGCGGGCCGCCTCTCGAAGCGTGACACGGCGGGGACAAACGCCGCGGCGGATGCAGTCGACGAAGTACCGCAGCTCATCTCGCAATGCGCCTTGACGATAACCATCGATCAACGGCCAATAGTCGGTGTCACTACGTTTCACACCCTTCGAAGTCGTGATTTCCAAGCCAGTCACGGAACAATCAATGGCTAACTTGCCCTCCGTGCCGATTACCTCTAGATGAGCGTCGATCACAGTGGGACTTGTCTCTGGAAGACACCAAACGGTTTCCACGTAACCGACGGCAGCGGAATCGAAATGTAACCAAGCGCAACCGATATCGTCAAAAGTGAATCGATGAGTCTTGACCGTCGTTCCATAAACTCGACTAGGTCCGCGCCCCATAAACCACATCATTAGATCCGCATCGTGAACGCCGTCGCCTATTAGCGGACTTACCTTGTCCAATCGGACAGAACCAGGCGCAACCGGCAGATTTCGTCGGGACCGCATGTAGACGATGCGTCCAATCTGACCGGCCAAGATCGCTTCTCGAGCCATCCACACGCGAGCGTCGAAGCGGCAGATGTGTCCCACCATCGAAATACCGCGGGCACGTTCTGCGATAGCCAACAGTTGTTCGCACTCTTCACGGGTCGCGGCCATCGGTTTTTCAAGAAACAGGTGTTTGCCCGCGTTTAGAGCTGAACTGGCCGCGGCAAAATGATCTCTCCAGTGTGTGGCAACGAGGATCACGTCCAGGTCTTGGCGATTGACAAAGTGTTCCACATCACGATCGACCGATACAACTCCCGCGGGTAACAACGACGGCTCCACTTCGCGTCGTGAGCAGATCCCGATCACTTCCGCACCGTCCAGGCCTGCGAGAACGTCGGCGTGGATTCTACCGAAACGACCGAAGCCGATGATTCCCCAGCGGATTGTCACTGCTATATTGCCTCTAACTTTGTCGCCTACGATAACAGATCTTGCATTCGCTCAAAACCAACTTTGAGCACGTCTGCCGGGTCTTGTTTCCAGAGCGCTGAATTGAACAACTCCAAGCTGACCGTCCCCTGGTAGCCGATCTCCTTGAGTATGTTAATCTCAGCCACAAGGTCGATGACACCTTCACCCAACATCACTCGGTCCGGGTCGGTCTGTTGCCCAGCAGCGATCTGCGAACTCGCGTCGTCGATGTGATAATGACTGATGCGACTGGCCGGGATCGAACGCAATGTGTCCGGCGAAGAGCCCGTATTCCACGAATGGAATGCGTCTAGGATCAGCGTCGCATCGTCTTCACCTACGGACTGCACGACGTCCCAGGCCTGCTCCAACGAAGCTATCGATTGGAAGAAACTGATGTACTCAAAGGTGGGGTGAATGCCGATCTCTCGTCCCAATCTCAACAAGTCTCCATACCGTTCCGTTATCTGTTGCACGGAACAAGAATCGCGGGGCGGCGAACAAACGATCGTGGGTGCACCAAGCCGAGTAGCAAGCTCCATGCGACGCTTCGCCTCATCGAGCATGATCGGGTACTCTAGTCTGCTGGCCTCACCCCATGCACGGAGAGCAATCATAGACGGCACGATGAGTCCGTGATCGTCCAGGGCCTTTTCGATGTCGCCGACCTCACCGCCACGGCCGACGTATTCATAGACATCGTTGATCCACAATTCGACGCCTTCAAAACCGGCTGCAGCTGTCAGACGAATTTTATCTAGGATCGATTGAGGTCGAATCGTGCTGGTGTTTAAGCATAGCTTGAATGACATCGGTTTCCTTATTCGCCTATGGAGAAGCCTCAGAACCATCTCGGCCGTGCTTTTTTCTCATGCTTATGTGTTCTTCCAACGCCTGTCGAAACTCGGCCACTTCGATGTCGCGTTCGCAACATACCAACATCAGTGGGCCATCGATCCGGAAATTTCCATCCCATTGTCGAAGATGGTCATCACTCCAACTCGCGTCGTACTCGGCAAGATGTTCGTCGGTCAAACGTGACAAGTAGGCGCGTAGACTGATGTCCGTTTCATCAGGCGGCTCTTTGTAGGGCAAGCGTTCGTAATCAATTTCTTTATTCATGGTTCGTTTTTCATTTGTGGTCTATTGGACTTCTTTACGGTTCATTCAATATCGGCAGACGTCGCTATGCACGTCGAGCGGTCGTCGTTCAGACTTTGGTTTTCCAGGCGTGTGGCAAGTGTAACAGAGTCGGTGGTCAGCCAACGCTTTGTGTCGTTTCGTTCCAGCCTTGTGCACGTCATGGCATGACAAACAGGTTACGGTGCTTCCCGTTGTGACGACATCGCGAACGTTGTGCAAGACGTGTGCGTCGATAGGATTGAGCGATTGAATCTTGCCATCCGACCAATTCACATCGAGATCAAGAAAAAGATTGTCGCCAGTGACGAAGTTGTTGGCGAACGGCGAACCCGTGCTACGTGACTTTCCCGTGCGAATGTGACACTGACCACATATCGACACAACGACACGAGCAGAATCGCCCCGTGCCTTTGACAGCGCTACCTTGGTCGTGTCCTCGGTATGGTCGAGCGACGGATTGCCGTGGCAAGTGAAACAGTCCAGCGACAGGGCCGAAAACGCATGCGTTCGGTTGTCCACTCCGGTAGCATGACAGCCGGCACAACTTTTCCCGAAAACGTCGGAGTCCCAAACGGCCTCGCCAAACGAGTTTCTTTTGGCTGACTTCGCCTCACCATGCGTGAGTGGTGCGCTCAACAAGTCGAGTTGACCGTACTTGTCTGTACGTCTCAAGAATCGTGTCTGCCGCGTATTACCCATGACAAATTGGATGTCTTTGATAAATCGGCTCGCCTCACCAATCTCTGCCAACTTGGCAATCTCAGGCGAATTGAACGCCTTCCTCATCGTCAGTTGGTGACGATTGTCCTGCCAAGTCGAACCTATGCCTCGATGACAGAACAGGCATTCATCTCCCGTGATGTAGTCGGGCACCGGTTTGCCAACGTGATTGGATCCCCAGGTTTGCGCCACGGCTGGCTGGCCGCCTTCCTGGGCTTGTGTGGTGGATCGATTCTGTCGTTCTAGCAGAGCGAACGGGACGCACAACACGGCAATCAATGAGACGACCAAGAACCGCAAACGCCAGGACTTACCCATCAGGTACGGTCCTGTTTACGAACCGGTTGCTCACGCCAATCAGCGTTCTGTCGGTACGGCTTTGACACCCACATTGCAAGTCTCCACAAGAGCACCCCAGTTCTGACTCCGTGCGAACTGACCGAGCAATCCGTAATTTTACCACATGCGGATGGCGGTGTGGCGATTGTGTCGGGTCACGGCGAGTTCTCGCGTGAACTTGAAATACCCGAGGCTATCGCCTGCGGCTCAATTTAATTTCTCCGCGTCGTACTTGGCCGTGTGGGTGAAACGGCGCCGGCTTTCCGAACGAGTGGTGCAGTGGGACGTTGATTTGCCTTGATCTCGGCGACATGTTGGTCATAGGCAACTTGAAGTCGCCGAATAATCTCCGTGTGCTGGCTGGCGACATTCGTCGTTTCACCGACGTCCGCGACGGTGTCGTATAACTGAACGGGCTGTGGCGACGTACCCGCGCCGGCATTACGCTGCCTTCCTTGGCCTTCTTTCCACGGATAGAACTTCCATTTTCCCGAGCGAACGGTACCGGGACCGTGCATCAAAACGTAGGCCTCGTGAGGACTGCGGGCGCCGGCGACACCCGACATGAGCGACCAGATGTCGTGCCCGTCAATCTTGCGATCAGGCAACTTACCATCGCACAATCGAGCCAGGGTCGGCAAAATGTCGATAGTCGCCGCCACCTCAGTGCAAACCTGACCAGCCGGGATCTTTGCCGGCCACCACATGACCGTGGGTTCGCGAATTCCACCGTCGTACACACTACCCTTCTTCGCCCGAAGCGGCAACGAGCTTCCAACTGCCGCGCCGTTGTCACTGGTGAAAATGACCAATGTCTTTTTGGCAATACCGGCCTCGCGAACCGCCTTTAGGACTTCACCAACGGACCAGTCAACTTCTTCGATCGCGTCCCAAATCAACTTGTCGGTCCGTCCGGCAAATGCCTTTGAAACGGCTAACGGAAGATGAACCATCGTGTGAGGCATATACAGAAAAAACGGACCTTCTTTGTCAGCCTCAATGAACTTAATTGCCTCCTCCGTATAGCGTTTCGTCAACGTCGACTGGTCAGCCGGATACTCAACGACCTCTTCACCTCGAAAAAGCGGTACCCAGTTTCTCTTCTTGTGGCCCGCCAACAGGTCCGTCCGTGTCAACCCTTCGCGTATCACCATGTCGTCGGCCAGTTGATTCGCCGGATCAATCCACATGTCGTTGCTGTACGGAATGCCAAAATAGGACTCAAATCCCTGGTAGGTGGGTAGGCATGGCGGAAGATGACCGAGATGCCACTTGCCAATACAGGCAGTACGGTAGCCAGTCGCGCGGAGCATGTCGGCAATCGTAACCTCATCCGGATGTAAGCCAGCTTTGCTGTTGGGAAACAGCACGGCGGCCATACTGAGACGACGATAATGACAACCGGTCATCAACGCTGTTCGAGAACCTGAACAGACGGCACAGCCCACATAGAAATCGGAAAAACGCATTCCCTCTTTTCCCATCTGGTCAATGTTGGGAGTCTTTGGTCCCTTGGCACCATTGAACCCAACGTCACCGTAACCCATGTCGTCAATAAAGATGACAATGACATTCGGCTGTTCGGCGGCGACCGCACTGCGAATAGGTAAGAAGCAAAGGCAGAACAAAGCCGTGATGATGACAGGTGTGACTCGAAACATGAGGACACTTTTTGTGGAGCTAGGAATTGGTTCTTGAAAGGAGGAAAATGCAGCTCGTGTCAGCCCATCAGATCCAAAATTCCATTAATTGCCGAGTTAATAAACGGGCCAACAAATGGCAAACGGCTGACTTGGACATCATCGTTCCGATCGACTTCGACGGCCACGTCCCGAAGTCGCTGTCCATACTTTTGCAAGTCATCTGGCAACGCGTCGTCCCAACCTTCGATGACCATTTGGATCTTTTTCAATTCACCGTCGTCGAGCCAGAAACCCCGGCAGACCGTGCACCGATTGATCACAATTCCCGTGTCACCGCCATAGTTGATTGGGGCGGTCGTGGCGCCGCACTTCGGACAGGTCAAATCACGGTCCACCGCTTCCAAAACGACGCCTTGGATCGTCGTTGATCCAGCGATCGCGCGTCTTTCATCGGGGTCGAACCGAACCTCTCGAATTCGCGCGATCTTGCCGATCTCGTCGCTGTCAAGCCACTCCCCCTGGCACTTGCCGCATGTTTCAATGGCGATGCCTTCGTACTGAATGGTCTCCAAGATATCGTGGCAGTTCGGACAGTTCATTTTTTGGCTCCGCGTGCGATCTCTTCAGTTGCGTGACGTTCAACGGAAGGGCGAGAAACAACGCTGTAGATTCTATCATGCTGCCGCTGTCGATCAAAAAGAGTGGAAGCCTCCAACGTACTAAACTCAAAACAGACACGTTAGCCCAGTCCAGCAGGCGCTGTATGGTTGGTAGAGTGAGTTTTTGACGGTGAATTGCGAATGATTAGTGTCGGTCTTGGTTGGTCGACCAATCATGAAGGTCCACGGACGATCGAGATATTGTCAATAGTTATTTGTCATTTTTCTTCTGTCAAGGACGGGAGATGCACGTCGGAAGGATCGGTTCAAGCAGCCATGCCGCAGCAAAATGCATCCGTTAAGACTACGGAAATGAAACGACAAACGACCAAAGACAAATAACCAAAGACAAATAACCAATGACACATCGAGCGCCGACCTTCGAACCGACTTAAACTCCCACACGATCTGTCCAATAACTGTCTGGACCTTCGGCCCGCTGATGCATCATCGATCACGGAACAGCTCTTTATTCGATTGCACTCACTCCTTGGCAACCGCTTTGTCTAGTTGTTGCTGCAGACGCATCAACCGTTTGTATCGCTGGTAGATCGTATCGTACTGGGCAACGAAGTCGGCGGCGGGCTGAAAGCGGGTCGGCTCCGCTGCCGTGTGTTGCGCCAGGAAATCGGACCATTCTTTCGTCTCGTCCGCCAACTTTCCATGCCGAAATTTTGCCATCAACGCAGCGCCCCAAGCTGTTCCCTCCTCAGCGCTGTCGAGCACCGTCACTGGCGTGTCGAAAACGTCGGCCAGAATCTGTCCCAACTTCGGTGTTTTCGTCAAACCACCAGTAAGAATCAGATCTGTCCTCGGGAAACTCTGTGCATCCAGAACTTCGCTACCGAGTTTTAAATTGAACATCGTTGAGAGCAATGCGGCCTTTACTACGTTTCCAGGAGTCGCATTGGTATCGTTGAGGCCGACGATCAGACCCGTTCCTCCTCGACTAATTCCCAGACCGGGTTCATCGTCCATGAACGGAAGCGCCAAGAGACCGCCGCAATCTGGGCCTGCTTCCAGGACCTTTGGCATGATCGCGTCGAATCCTGCCCGACGATTGACGTCCAACATCTCAACCATGCTATTCATGTATGTCGTGCCATTGCGGAGCCAGACCATATTGATCGGCTTGCCGTCTGGAGCACAGAAATGGTCAACGGCCTCACTGACGCCCTCGAACGTGCGGTCCCCCACCGAATTGGCGCAAACCGATGTGCCGAAACTGACGGAGACCATTCCCGCGTTGCCGATGAGAGAACCCGCTAGCGCCGCAGGTTGGTCGCCTTCGGCTGGTGCCACGGGAATTCCCTCCGGTAACTCGAGCAACGCCGCACCCGTTTGGTTTAGGCATCCCGCGTCCTGTCCTGCACAACGGACGGCTGGCAGCAGATCTCTGAGTGAAGTCACCGTGTTGCTGGCTACCAGTTCGTCAAACGAATCCAACAACGCTCGGTCATAATCCTTGGTCGCTTGATCGATTGGAAACATGCCAGCCGCGTCGCCAATTCCCAAAGTCCACTGCCCAGTCAGTCGAAAAGCAATCCAACCTGCAGGCGTCGTCATATGCCGAGTGGCGTTTGCCTTCTCTGGCTGGTTGCGAATGGTCCATAGCCACCGAGCCGACGTGATCCGTTTCGGCATTTTTACACCGAAACGCTTGGTCAGCTCGTGTCCTTCCTCCTCGTTGCGACTGTCGCACCAAAGCCGAACGGACCCGAGGGAATGGCCGTTTTCATCGGCCAGCACTTCGCCGTGCATCTGTCCTGAAATGCCAATTGCCAGAATTTCAATATCCGCCTGATCGCCCGCCAACTTGACGCGGAGATCCGCCATGGCCGATTGAAGTGCAGCGTCCCAATCGGCCGGCAGTTGTTCATAGCAACCTTCGTCCAGACCAGGCACCATGCCGTATTCACACTCGCCAGTGGCGAGCACTTCGAGGGCTTGATTGGCAAACACGACGGAGAGCCCCTGCGTTCCAGCATCAATGCCCAAGTAGCCTTTGGTGGTCATAGAATTTGTCTTCTTCGTGTTGTCTTTTTCTGAATGCCCACAAGACTTCTCAGCTTGTGAATATGACATGCTGTTGATCGGTCAAACCTGCTGACGTCAGTCCACTGGAAATCCCCGCTTTCGCAGCAGCGCCTTGGTGTCGACGTCTCGACCGCGGAACGCCCGAAAGCCGTCACCGGGATCGATCGTATCACCGACCGACATGATGTGGTCGTGCAGTCGCTTTGACACTTTGGTGTCATAGTAACTTCCGGCCGCATCGAAGACTTCGGCCGCATCCGCAGTTAACGCATCGGACCAGAGGTAACTGTAGTACCCTGCGGAGTAACTGTCGCCGGAAAATATATGCGCGAAATGAGGTGTGCGATGACGCATGACGATCTCCCGCGGCATGCCCAAAGCAGCCAGCGTCTCACGCTCAAACCTGTCGGGATCAATTTCGACGTTGCCCGCCAAATGTAGCTTCATGTCGACGAGAGCACTCGCCAAATACTCCACGGTGCCAAATCCCTGGTTAAATGTGGCGGCCCGTTCAATCTTCGCTACCAACTCGGCCGGAATCGGCTTCCCCGTTTCGTAATGCACGGCAAACTGGTTGAGCACCTCGGGCGTCGACAACCAATGTTCGTTGAGTTGCGATGGGAACTCTACGTAGTCGCGAGCCACCGACGTTCCGGATTGAGACGGATAGACTACTTTCGAATTCAAGCCGTGCAAGGCATGCCCAAACTCGTGAAACAATGTTTGTGCATCGTCCCACGAAATCAACACCGTCGCACCATCGGAGCTAGCCACAAAATTCGAATTGTTCGAGACGATTGGCGCAACGATCTTTCCCATGTTCTCCTGTGATCGGTAGTCCGTCATCCACGCGCCAGATCGTTTCCCTCGTCGAGCATACGGATCCAGGTACCAAAGTCCAATCAACGCGCCTGAGCTGTCGTTCACTTCCCAGACTCGGACGTCGGGATGAAAGACCGGCACACCCGTCGTTTGTTTGAAAGTCAAACCGTAGACCTCTCCGGCGGCCCACATCATCGCTTCCCGCAGCTTTTCGAGTTGAAGATACGGCCTGACTTCATTGAAATCCAAGTCGTATTTTGCTTTGCGGACCTTTTCGGCGTAGTAACGGTAGTCCCATGGTTCAATCGTAATTCCCGACCCTTCGCTGTCGGCAATCTTCTGCATGTCGGCAACTTCTTGGCGAACGCGAGCGACTGCCTTCGGCCAAACCTTCATCATCAGCTCCATCGCCGCCGCCGGTGTTTTTGCCATTTGCGGCTCGAGTCGCCAATGGGCATGCGTTTGATACCCCAGCAACAACGCACGCTCGGCACGTAGTTTCAGAATTTCGGAAATGATGGCGTTGTTGTCGTGCTTGTCACCGTTGTCGCCTCGGCTGTAGTAGTTCGTCCAGACCTTCGCTCGCAGTTGCCGATTGCTCGAATAAGTCAAGAACGGATCCATCGACGAACGGGTATTCGTGATGGCCCATTGTCCGGGACGATTGCGGTCCTTTGCCGCAGCTGCCATTCCCGCCACCACACTCTTCGGCAAACCAATCAGGTCAACTTCCTTCTCAATCCAAGTCACATGACCTTGTTCTTCCGCTAATACGTTTTGGCTGAAATTCGTAAACAAAGTTGCCAGGCGCGTGTTGATCTTCGACAACTTCGCCTTATTGTCAGCGGTCAATTTGGCCCCACGTCGGACAAACTCCTTGTAGCGTTTCTCGACCAGACGTTGCTTGGCTGTGGAAAGCACCTTGAACTGGTTACTCTTGTACACCGTCTCTATCCGAGCAAATAGTTTCTCGTTTTGAGTCAATTCGTCCGCGTATGCCGCCAACTTTGGCTCAACCACTGCCTCGACATCTGCCATGGGTCCCACGTTGAGGTTGGAGGTGTGCACGCCGTAAAGCGCATTCAATCGGTTTAACGCTCGCGCCGAATCCTCCAACCGTAGAAATGTGTTATCGAACGTGGCGTCGTCGGACTGTGCCGTAATGGCGTCAATGTCTAACTTCGCCAACCGAATCGCCTCGTCAAACGCTTTCGGAAAGGCATCCGGACGAACCAAATGCCATGGGGGCACTCCCCCATACGGGCCCGTCCACTGTTGCAACATTGACTTGGTCACTGACTTCCCCCCATCTGATTCCTCCGCCACGACGCCAACGGCCGAGCCAATGAGCAGGCAGATTGCATAGGAAAGCAGTCGGCCGGTTCGCGAAGCCTCAGAAATGTCGATTCGGATCATAAAACTCGTCCTTGTAGCAGTCATAAGCTGTTCGACTATAAGAATATACGCACCACTCCCTGTCGCAAGATGCGAAACCCATCGTGGGGGTATGTCGGTGACTCCTATTCGGCAAAAAATCACTGTTGCTGACAGCAGTCGATCCTGCTACCCTCCCCGCCTACCTCCGGGGCCGGGATACAGTCATCCTGCGCAAATTGTCTTTACCGGGTGGTTTTGCCTGGCATGATTCGAAGGAACGAATCGGATGAGCATAGTCACACGACGGATCGTTCGTACGGTTGCTGTTACTGGAATACTCCTCTTGGCATGGGGTTTCCTAGATGCCACTCCCGCTTCGGCTCAACAGCCTCAGTGGATCTGGTATTCCGGACACCAGGCCGGCAACGTGCCTCAATCAACCTGTCACTTTCGCAAGGTCTTCTCAGCCACCGGCGCCAAGAGCGCCGTGTTGTTGATCACGGCTGACGATAGCTACGAGGTGTTCCTCAACGGTACCCGCATCGGAAGTGGTTCACCGACAGCCAAGTTGGACCGCTACAGCGTGACCGCAAGATTGACACGCGGCAAGAACGTTCTTGCGGTCAAAGTCACGAATTCCAAAGGCAAGACAGCTGGCCTGGCAGCTTCTTTACAGATCAGCTTGGACGATGGCAAAGCGCGGCGGATTGTCACCGACGGCACTTGGCGTACCAACCTTCGACCACTGCCACTATGGAATACGTCCCTTTACAACGATCGTCGTTGGCCAACGGCGAAACGACTTGGACAACTTGACAGCACAGCCTCGTTCGACAAAACGCGGCCCGATGTTCCTGAGGACGTTCTGACCAGCAAACGCGTTAACACGCAAACTGGGCAGAGTCCTCAAGAGACATCCAAGCTAGCAACGGCGGGCGAACCTGGTGAAGAGCGGACGGTCATCAGTCTACCCGAGGATTTTCGAATTGAGCGATTATTGGATGACGACAAGGTTGGGTCATTAATCGCTATGGCGTTCAACGAGTTTGGTCATATTGTTGCATCTCGTGAAAACGGACCATTGTTATTGATCTACGACACCAATGAAGACGGTGTTCTTGATGGCGTTCGCACCTACTGCGATCAAGTAAAGAACTGCCAGGGGATCTTGCCGCTGAACGGTGAGGTCTATGTGACCGGTGATGGTCCCGAAGGCGTGGCGTTGTATCGCCTCTCCGACGTAAATCGAGATGGACGTCTTGAGAAGATTCGCGCGATCGTCAAATTCAGTGGACCGCAAGGCGAGCACGGAGTGCACGGTCTTCGATTGGGTCCGGATGGGATGATCTATATTGTTGTCGGCAACCACACACAGGCCTTAGATGTTGATGAAGCCACTTCACCCCACCAACACGTTTACGAAGGGGACTTGGTGCGTCGGTTTGAGGATCCTGGAGGTCACGCCACTGGCATTAAAGCGCCCGGGGGTACGGTGATACGTACCGATACCGAAGGACAGACGATCGAGCGTGTCGCGGGTGGCCTGCGAAATCCCTACGACTTGACTTTTGATCGCTACGGGTCACTCTTCGTTCATGACTCGGACATGGAGTCCGACTTAGGCGCGCCTTGGTATGCGCCGACTCGCATGTTCCAAATCGTCGAAGGCGGTGAATATGGTTGGCGAAGCGGTTGGGCAAAGTGGCCCGAATACTACATCGACCGTCTACCGATGACATTGGGAACTGGCCGGGGATCACCGACAGGTGCCGTGACCTACGACCACTTCCAATTCCCCAAACGTCTTCACAATGCGATCTTCTTGGCCGACTGGTCGGAAGGGCGAATCATTGCGGTCAAGTTAAGCCGCGACGGCGGCGGATATAAGGCGACGAGCGAAGACTTTATTACCGGGCAGCCACTCAACATCACCGACTTGGATATCGGCCCCAAGGGTTCGATGTACTTCATCACCGGTGGTCGCGACACGGCAGGTGCCCTGTACAAGGTCACTTGGAAAGGACGCGTCCCCGAGTCGATGTCGAATATCGGCACGGGAATGACGGCTGTTGTTCGTCAGCCGCAACTCCATAGCGCCTGGTCGCGGCAAGCGATCGCCGAGGCCAAAGAGACGATCGGAGATGCGTGGGATCGGCAGTTGCAGGGCGTCGCCCGTAGCCAATCGAATTCTGACGAGTATCGTATCCGCGCCTTAGACATCATGCAGTGGTTTGGACCAGCACCGACTCCCTTGCTGGTCGACGAACTTGCCCATGACCCGGCGGACGAGATACGAGCAAAGGCCGCATCGCTGTTGGGCTTCCATGGGTCAAAGGACGCGCGAAATCTCTTGATCGAGCTACTCAAAGACAAATCGGCATTGGTCCGACGCATGGCTTGCGAAGCCCTGGCCCGTTCTCGAACTAACGTTCCTTCCGAGTCACTGCTGGTCTCACTCGCCTCCGATGATCGTTGGGAAGCATGGGCCGCGCGACAACTGCTCTTGCAGCTTCCTCAGTCCCAATGGCGCAGTTTGGCCATGGAAACGAAGAATCACGACGTCTTTATTCAAGTCGCCCTGGCAATCTTGATCAAGGATACTTCGCCGGAAACGTCCGTCGAGTTGATTGACCGAGTCAGCACTTTCTTCGATGAGTTCATTGCCGATTCGGCCTTTGTCGACATGCTCCGTATCGTTCAGTTGGCGATTCATCGTGGGAATCTCTCGTCCGACAACCTCCCCGTATTCGCAGACCGAATCGCCGACGAGTACCCGACAAGCGGGAATTTCGCAATCAACCGCGAACTGGTACGGCTGATCGCCGGACTTAACAATCCACAGGCATTGGATCGAATGTTCGAACAACTCAATGCCAATAATGTGTCGGATCAAGAAAAGATCCATTTGGGCCTCCACATGACGTTCATCACAAGAGGGTTCAACAGCGACAGCCGTAAGCAGCTACTTGAGTTCCTACGGCGGGCGCGAGAACTAGATGGTGGTGGAAGTTACGCATTCTATATTGACAACGCCACCAAGCAGTTCGCGAAGACACTTGGAGCCGAAGACTCCCAGTATGTTCTCGACAACGCCAGTCGCTGGCCCAGCGCAGCATTGGGAGCGCTCTATTCGCTACCTGAAGACATCGACGCTGGAGTTCGCGCCAGTCTCATCCGGTTGGACGGTGAGATCAGCCGTGAAACCGAAGAACCGTATCGCTCGTTGAAAGTAGGAGTGATTGCTATTCTGGCGAGGTCGAAACAACCCGAATCAATGGCCTACCTTCGCGAAGTCTGGGATCGTGACCCGGAGCGCCGGCAAACCGTTGCCATGGGATTGTCGCAGCAACCGGCTGGCGAAAACTGGCCTCTACTGGTTCGCAGTCTCACTTTTGTCGAAGGCGATGCGGCGGCCGAAGTCGTGCAGCAACTTCTCACTGTGCCAAAAGCACCGGCCGAACCGGAGTACATTCGCGCGGCACTGATTGTCGCTGACAAGCTACGCAAGAATGGTGCTAGCGATGCACTCGAACTCATTGAATATTGGACGGGTGAAAAACCCGAGGGGCCGTTCAACAGCTTGGAAGATGAACTTGTCGCATGGCAAGCGTGGTTCGTTGCGCGGCATCCCGATCTACCCGCGGCACGAGCGCCTCAAGAAACCCCGACCAACAAATGGGTGATGGCCGAACTGCTTCGGGATATCAGCAGCAAGAAGCAGCAGGAACGAGTCTCCATCACCAATGGAGCCGTAGTCTTCCGCGAAGCGCAATGCGCGAAATGTCATCGACTGGGTGGAGAAGGAACGGCGCAGGGCCCCGACCTGACGAATCTTCACAAACGACTCATGCGAAAAGAAGTAATGGAATCCATCTTGTTCCCCAACCAGACCATTTCAAATCAATACGCTGCAAGTGTTGTGGTCGATACCGACGGCAAGACCTACACCGGTCTGCTCTCGGACATCGGGGACGAGTATGTAATCTCGACGGCGAAGGCCGAGAAAATCACGATACCCAAGAACATCGTCGACCAAATCACTATCAGCCCTACCTCCGTCATGCCGGCCGGATTGCTCAACGAGCTGTCCGTGGACCAGATCGCCGACCTGTTCGCCTACATGGGGATGTTGGGCAGCAAGACCAATGTCGCCCGTACCCCAACCGTGCGAAAAGCAAGGTAAGCAGAACGTCCTAAACCGATTTGGTGTCACAGCGACGGAGTCCGGTCGGACCGTAGAATCCGCGTGTAAAGTGAATTACACGATATCAATCTGTTCAACGTCGGTCCAAGTGCGGCTAAACCGAGTGCTCTTTGCCGTTCGCAGAATGTCGAGGTTCTCGCGATCCATCACCAGTAGGATGCGGTGAAGGAGGTTCGAACCAACAAGGACGCAGAGCGTCTTACCTTCGGCGAATCGCCATTTTTCCCAGCGGTCCAGTCTGGGGTACTCGCCGAGAATTCGAGCGATTGTCGGATCGACTTTTCGTAGTACCTTCAGGTTTCGGCACGTCGGGCAGGTCTGGTGATAAAGCTGGCTGATTCGGACACCCTGCTGGCAGATGCTGCACAACGCAATCGCCGAGTGATGCACTTGTTCGGCTGTCGCCGCACAGATCTCAAAAAAATCGTGTTGGGCAGTGAGTTGCGTATCAGGACACGTCTTCATGTGGCTCAGCAACAACCGTCGACCCGTGTCGAAACAGACCGAGATCGCTTCGGTGGCAGTCAGATGGCCCTCGTCATCGACCGACAGCTGGTACGACTCGATTCCCGTTTCGGGGCACTTGTACGGTGGTGGCCTCAGCAATTTTGACCCTAACAGTGACGTCCAACCTGCGAACGGAACTTCGACGGATTGGCCATCCACGGAGATCGTTACCTTGCCGATGGCGTATTTACACCACACCATACTAGCGGAAAGAAAACCCGCTCGACCGGCTTCACGTTTCGCTGATTCGATCCAACGAAAGGCAACATCGTCGATCGTTCCCCACTCTCGTTGACATTCGTGTGGAACGACATCGTCTAAATGAAGTCCGGCGACCAAGTGACCATCGACCGGCTTACTGTCTGGCAGGAAGTGCAAACAGGTAAGCTCACTATTGTCGAAGAATGTAAGGCGCAGCAGCGGCCGATCATCGATCGTACAACCAGCCAAATACTTGCGACCGTTCTCGACTTCGTAAGCCGACAATATCGCTTCGGAGACCTCCGTCACACGACTGGGTTGCTCGACTGGGCAGAGATGCAAGACCCGCCGCTCGTCCTCCAGGGCTGTTAACATCCGCTGAACCAACTCGCCGTCAGCATCCAATGACTGCGCGGAGGTGGCTTCATTGCCTTGGCCGATTCCGCGAAATTCTCCAACCAAATCTGAAACCTCCCAGCGGACGGCCAGCTGTTCATTGAGAACGAGCCGCCAAGAGCCTGGAGCAAGTTCCTCAGCGCCTATCTCCAGAGCAGTGCACAGCTGCCAGATGAAATCCTGCCAGCTCGTCGATGGTTCGAACGGTGGTTCGAACGATGGTTGGGAAGGGACCGTTTCGGACAATGTCTACTCACTTCCGACGCAGAATAAAAACGATATCCTCAGCGTACTCATCCAATTCGACATCTTCCTCGATATCATACGCGAAGTCATGGACGGCATGAATCGCAAAAGACCCCTCATCGCGGATCAGTTTCTGGAATTGGGGCACGGTATAGGTACGAAACTCAATCTCATTGTATAACTGCCAGTGACCGCTGGGCGTGAAAATATCGTACGTCATGCCGAATAACTCTCGCCGCCGCTTCATATCGCGGTCCAGAGTCCAAAGTCGAGAATTGACTTGCAAATGGCCTCGACGGGCGACCCATGACTCCTCGTCGACCGGTTCGGTTTTCGTTGGCGTGAGGTGCAAGCCCAGGACATAAACTCCGCCCTTACGAATTGCTTGTCCCATGCAGCGAATATGTTCGGATGCTTGACGCGTCGTCGTCAAATGACGGAAGCTGTTGATCATGTTGAAGGCCACATCAACTTTTTTCGGCAAGCGGAAGTCGGTCATGTCGCCAACAAAGGCCGATTCTGGCAGTCCGTATTTCCGCAAACGCTGGTTGCAGAATCCGATCGCTTTCGCATTCAAATCCAACCCCAGAACATCCAGCTTCAAGCGGCCCAATCGAAAAAGCAATCGACCTGTGCCACAGGCCGGTTCGAACACACGCATCGTCCGACCGCTTGTATATCGGTCAAAGACGTCAAGAAGAAAGTCAAACTCCGCTTTCCAGTCCGAACCAAAAACTAAGTCATAATACTTCGGGTAATCGTAGAGACTGCCAGGTAGTATCTGTGGCATTTTTGTGGGTGATCAGTTGTCAGTGGTTAAGAGTCGGTAATAGCGATAACGATGGTCTCAGTCTTTGGACTTAACAACTATCCCCATCTCACGCATCAACATTTTCATATCACTCCAAGTCTTCGTTTTTTCTTCGGGACGGCGGAGCAAGTAGGCGGGATGGTAAGTGACCATTACCGAGGCGTTTTCGTACGAGTGGAATTGTTGCCGTAGCCTTCCTACTGGTAGGTTGGATTGGAGCAGTGTTTGGGCGGCGCAGCCTCCGAGGCAACAGATGAACTCCGGTTGGAGGATCGCAAGCTGGCGAGCGAAAAACGGACGGCAATTATCAACTTCTGTCTCAGTCGGCGTTCGATTGCCTGGTGGTCGGCATTTGACGACATTCAGGATATAGACGTCCTCACGCCGTAAACCCATGGCCGAGATGATCTTGTTCAGTAGCTTACCTGCAGCACCAACGAACGGCTCGCCTAAACGGTCCTCGTCCGCCCCAGGTCCTTCCCCAAAGAAACAGAGTCGCGGACGGGGGTTGCCGACACCGAATACCGTTCGACTGCGGTTTCGCACCAATTCGGGACAGAGTGTGCACTGACAGACCTCTTCGTTGAGCGCTCGTAGTGCGTCGGAATTGTCCCCGTTCGCCGTCTCTAAGGGGGCATTCTCCTCGATCGTCTCGCTGACGGGCGGGCGAGGGAAAGATAGCACGCCGGCACGGTGCAGGCTCTGCAACCGCTGAAGGACCTGTGTACGCACGTGATTATCTGGTGTTGGCATGCCAATTTGCCGCCTTGACGGAGTCAGGCAGTCATGGGTTTATGACCAAGTCGTAGGGTGACTTGAGGAGAAACAGGGTCATCAATTATCATAGTTTGCATGGCAGTTCCACAAGTAGTCATCGTCGGCCGTCCGAATGTCGGCAAATCGAGCATATTCAATTGGTTGGCAGGACGTCGTTTAGCCGTTGTTGACGACATGGCCGGTGTCACCCGCGATCGAAATATGCACCTTATCGAGCACCAAGATCGGTTCTTCGAGCTGATTGACACCGGGGGGATCGGTATTGACGACGCCGATGGCCTGACCCGTGAAATCGAGGAGCAGATCGCGGTGGCGATTGATGAGGCCGACGTGATCCTGTTCACCGTCGATTCTCGAACGGGAATCACACCCCTGGACGAGGAAGTTGCCAAACGTCTGCGTTACGTCGACAAGCCGATCATCTGCACCGCAAACAAGACCGATGACCCAAAATATGACTCGCAGGCGGACGAGTTCTACAAGTTGGGTCGAGGCAAGCTGATTCGAGTCAGCGCCAAGGCGAAACGCAACAGAGAGATGCTACTGGACTTGGTGGTGGAGCGCCTTCCCGAGCCAGATGTCGATGTGGAGGAACCGGCGGAAGCGGACATGAAGGTGGCGATTGTTGGCCGTCGAAATGTTGGCAAGAGCACGTTCGTGAATACGCTGATCCGCGCCGATCGGATGATTGTCAGTGAGGTTCCCGGAACAACTCGCGATAGCGTCGATGTCAGGTACGAATTGGACGGGCGAGCGTTTGTTGCAATCGACACTCCTGGCTTTCGAAAGTCGAAAAGACAGAGCGACATCGAGTACTACGGGACTCATCGGGGTCAGCGCAGTATACGCCGCGCTGACGTCGTGTTCATGTTCTTCGACGCCGCACAACGCATCAGCAAAGTTGACAAACAGCTCTGCAAGTACATCGCGGACGAATTTAAGCCGTGCATCTTCGTAGTGAATAAGTGGGATCAGTTGGCAGGAAAAATGCCGACCGATCGCTGGGTGAGATACCTTCGCGACACGTTTCAGACGATGTGGCATGTTCCGATCGCGTTCATCACCGGGCAGACCGGTAAGAACATGAAGGCGCTGTTGAATCATGGGCAGATGTTGTTCAGACAGTCTTGCGATCGCGTGTCGACGGGCAAGTTGAATCGGTTAGTTCAAAAAGCGATTGATCACCATCCACCGCCGCTGCGACGTCACCATCGTCCTAAAATCTACTATGCGACCCAAGTCAGCGTACAACCGCCGACGATCGTCTTGATGTGCAACGACCCCAAGGGATTCTCGCACGCCTATCGACGTTACCTGCTGGGAGTGTTTCGTGATCAGCTCTCGTTTGGCGAAGTCCCGATGAAGCTCTACCTACAACGACGGCGAAGTAACGACGAACGCAACGACCTAGGTGCAAGCGACGATTGACCATTTCCCTAAGGTCCACTGCCTGATTTCATTGATGTGGTGTTCGGCAATCAGCGTGGCCTAGTGTGACCCTATTAATTCGGCTATATTTGCCCCTGCACGCATGGTCCCGGAGGGTAAGCGAATTGGCTAGCGGGTTGATTCGAAATCAACTGCCCCGCAAGGGGTTGCGGGTTCGAGTCCCGTGCCCTCCGCTTGAAAAGAAACATGGCTCGTAAACTGTGAATTAACAACCAGTTGCGAGCCTTTGTTTTTTCGAACCTCCCTACTTGTCCCGGAATTGTCCCGGATGGCGGAATCCACCTCACCAGTCCCGAATGCGGCCGTTCCCACCACTTCGCTCTTGGCGATTGGGCACGCCAACATCCATGCCGCCAAGCAGCAGACCCCTGTCGTCACGTTTAACATCTCAGCACTTATCTTTCTCCGCCATCGGTCGGTCGGTTCCGAAGGGAACCTCGTTAATGAAACGCTGTGAGTCAGCGTCGGAAAGTCGGTAGTAAACACTGGCCATCGAGGTATCCGAACGATGGCCGAGCCAGGTGTCGATGACACGCTGCGGAATCCCAGCATTAACGCAAATCGTCTCGAACGAATGCCGCAAGGAATGAACCGTAAAGCCACCATCGCGGCCCACCGGGATATCCAATCGCGTCAATAGCTTCTGCAAGTCCTCGTTCAAGTGCTTCGTGCTAATGTGGTGATCGCCGTCGGGATACTTTGGACTGGCTGCCGTGGTAAAGAACCAGATCCGACTGCTCGCTGGCATCCTTTTAAGGTACGGGAGCAATCGACGGTGGATCGGTACTTTGCGAGAGTGGCCTGTCTTGGTTTCCCCTCCTTCGCGTGAGACCACATGAATCCAGTTGCCTGCCAAGTCGACGTCTTCCGGCTTGAGACGCTGCAACTCGCCGGATCGCATTCCTGTAAACGCGAGCGTTGCGAACTGCACCAACCTCGCGGTGCGTGCTGTTTCCAATAAGCCATCGATCTGTTGCAACGATGGGCCGCCTTTCGATCGTGTGAGAGGCTTTTGGAACGTCATCTCCTCCATCGGATTGTGAACCAAGAGTCGCCGTTGCCTACACCACTTAAGAAAACTCTTTAGCAGCACGGCTTCATTGCGCATCGATTTCGGCGCGAGCACCTTCTTGCGCTCTGCTCGGTACTGGTCAACGAGGGTGACCGTAATCTGAGCCAACAGTTTAGCGCCCCGGGAGGTAGAGAATTCATTGAAAATGGAGAGGATGCCCCGATACCGAACCGTGGTCTTCCTGCGACGCCCCTCGGTCTCAAGGTAAGTGAGATAGGCTTCGATTGCGTCCGCAATCGCATTAGACTTCGGCAGCACTTGATATTCTCCCTGGGCGAGTTGAAGTTCCAGACGCAGCGCGCGTTGGCGCGCCACTTTCTTGTTGCGAGTCTTCAGCGACACACGGCAGTGTTCACCCGCGTGCCAGAAGTCAGCGGTGTAGATTTGGCGCTTTCCGCGCGC
>DUDC01000008.1:0-1865 GCA_012959465.1 Planctomycetaceae bacterium | reverse complement strand
GTGATAAATGGTCTTGGTGCTCACGCCGCAGAGTGCGGCTAGCTGTGCCGGCGAAATGACCGGAAGACGGTCATGACCGTCGACATCTACAAACGGACGTTGGAGTTCGTCCTTGGTGAGAATTCGTTTTCGCTTCTGTGCAGTCATCCCAATTCGGTCGCCAGGATTCGTACAAACGGGAACTCGAACAGTTCGAGTTTTCCATTGCGAATCCTAGAGAGAATTGGATTTGCCTGCCCGGGCGCAGTGCCACCTGCGATGCGCCCCAATTAGCCGATTGGCCTAAGGAAGATTGGGAACGCTTTTGACCTCCTCCCCTAGAATTGGACCAAAGCGAGTGAGAGAATCCTGATCGGGCCAGAGGCCCGGAGAGGATTTTCAGATGGCTCAGAAACGTCATAGTGTGGATCAGATTGTTGCCAAGCTGCGCAAGGCCGATGTCGAGCTCGGCAAAGGCAAGAAGGTGCCAGAGGTCTGCAAGCTGATTGCGATTACGGAGCAGACCTATTATCGCTGGCGGCAGAAGTACGGCGGCATGCAGCCCGAGATGGCTAAGCAGCTCAAGGCCCTAGAGAAAGAGAATGCACGGTTGAAGAAGATGGTGGCCGAGCAGGCGCTCGACATGGAGATTCTGAAGGAAGCCGCGAAGGGAAACTGGTAAGCCCCGAACGTCGTCGGCGTGTGGTCGCCGAAGTACGTCGCCGTTTGGGGCCAGGGAAGGTATCGGAGCGCCGTGCTTGCCGCGTCCTCGATCAGCCGCGTAACACCCAGCGATACCAATCGCGTCGACCAGATGATGAACCGCAATTGCTTCGTGAGATGCGAGCTTTGGCCCGGCAGCGTCCACGCTTCGGGGCCGAGCGTATTCATCGTCTGCTTGTTGCACGCGACTGGCACGTAAACGAGAAGCGAGTCCACCGTCTTTGGAAGCGAGAGCACATGCAAGTCCCGAGAAAACAGCATCGCAAACGACGTTTCCCCGGTGGCAGCGAGAATAGCTGCGTGCGTCACCGGGCCGAACACAAGGACCATGTCTGGTCGTACGATTTCTTGACCGATCGGACCGAAGACGGTCGTCAGGTCAGGCTGCTGGCTGTGATAGACGAATACACCCGCGAATGCCTGGCGATCGAAGTGGGACGCTCGTTCACTGCCCACGACGTGATCGGCGTCTTGCAATACTTGTTTGCGGTGCGAGGTGCACCACAGCACATTCGCAGCGACAATGGCCCGGAGTTCGTCGCCAAGGCCGTCTGCCGTTGGCTTGAACAGGCCGAAGTGAAAACCCTGTTTGTGGTCAAGGGGAGTCCTTGGGAAAACGGTTACGTTGAGTCCTTCAACGGTACGCTTCGCGACGAACTCTTGAATCGGGAAATCTTCCTGAGTACGGAGGAAGCTCGCTGGGTGATCGACCGCTGGCGACTCGATTACAACCACCACCGCATCCACAGTTCATTGAATTATCAGACCCCCGCCGCGTATGCGGCCGGCTGTGTTCTTCCGGCTCCGGCTACGCCTGCGCCTCCAGAACACAGCCGAATTACCAACCCCGATTCTCTCACTCAACCTGGTGCAAAGACCGGGGGGTAGTCAATGCCACCCGAACAGTATTCATCTTTCGATTTGAGTCATTCGCGAGCGGAATGATCTGTCTCTGATTCAGATGATAAGCGATCACTACCGTGTGGCTGCATAGGGATAGCCCCTGATTCGTCTTGTTTCTCCAAATTAGAGTCGGCTCGCTGGGCGAAATGGGCTTGCATCCACTTGTCTGCAAGGGATTCAATGCTGACTTTGATGGTGACCAAATGGCGGTTCATCTTCCCCTTTCCATAGAAGCTCAGGTGGAAGCACATACCCTGATG
>DUDC01000007.1:496-8785 GCA_012959465.1 Planctomycetaceae bacterium | reverse complement strand
GTCCGCCGGTGCGAATGGAATCGGTAGGCTGCTATCCACTCCAGGCGACCCAAGTTGTGTGAGAGAAGATGTGCGTGGGCTGAAGAAGTGGTTGATCGTTGCATTCTGCAATTCAACTCGTCCGTCGCCGACGTTTACCGGACTCACGCCCAATCCGACACTAGCAATTGCCTGCACCATGGCGTTGGCAATTCGATCCATCGTCGGGTTGTTGGAGGGAATCCTCACGACGGTATTTCCCGGTACGACCACGTTATCTGAATCGAATTCGAAAGTGATTGGCAAGCCAACCCCGTCGCCAACCTGGAACGTATCACCGTCACTGATGTTTTGCGGCACACCGGCGATCGTCGGTATCAGAATGCCAAAGGCCGCTGCGACACCAGGTTGTCCAAACTGCGTCATTTGGCTTCCCGACGCATCGATCAGCGTCCTCAGCGAACCGCCGACCTGAATGACTCCAGTACCAAAATGCGTGGGGGTCAAATTGGTTGCTGCCGTGATCGCTGCCACGACCTTGTCCGCGACTTCCTCGTAGGTGTCGCTTTGCAGAATGGAGATGACGGCGGTGCCAATCCCGCCACCAATGCCACCAATACCAATTTGGAATACTTGATCGACGGAACCATCATCAATGCGGATCGTGTCGCCGTCCCGCAGTCCGCCGCCAACTGTTCCACGACTACTTAAGGACGGCGCGTTGATGAGACTGACGACGTCGGTCAACTGAGTACCCAGATGTGTGGCACCGTCGCCGATGAACTTCGGAGCAAGACCGATGTCAGCCAACAGTATGGCGTCGACAACGGCTTGAGCGAGAACGTCCGCGTTGTCCGTGGGAGTGAATACGATCGATTCACTACCGGCGGCCACCGACCCGTTGTTGTCGAATTCGAATGTAGTGCCGTTGAGCGCGAAATTCTCTCGATCCGTCACGCCACCCAAACCGCCACCGGTCCTCGGCATGTTGAGAACAAAAGTCTCCGGCACGGTCAACACGTATCCACTTTCGTATTCGAAGCGGGCAAAGTTGGAATCATTGTCGACCATTGTAAAGGCCTGACCATCGGATACTTCATCTCCGGCTGGTGCCACGATTAAGAACTGGTCGTCATTAGCGATTTGAATGCGATAGGTGTGATTCGATTCCCAGACACCTGCCAAAGGAATAATGCGAATTGTGTTGTTCAGCGAGTCGTAGCGGAACCGATAGTCGACGCCGTCAACCAACAGAATCGAATCTTGGAAGACCTTTACTTGTTCCGTTTGTATCGTGCGATCATCAACGCCGACACCATTCGCCGGATCGACCGGTTCCACACCATCGACTAGCAGGATGGAGAACGCCTCAAGCGACTGAGCCGTCAATTCCACCACGGTCAATTGTGGATCTTGATCCACGCCATTGGCATCGTTGTCTCGGGGCTCGATCAGGAATGCCGTTGGTCCGGCAAAGTCCGATCGATCGACAGCCCCACGGTCGATGAACACGTTCTGACCGGCACCATTGCCGCCTTCCACCAACGGATCGTCGGCTCGCAGCTGCCCTAACACATCGAATTCAGGAGCAATGATCGGTGAAACAGGAATCCCTAACGGTCCGCGAACGGAGACCATCGAAAGACGGTCTTCCAATGACTCCATGGAACTGTCGATCACTTGCGAACCCGGCGCCGGGTAGAAATTGCCGTTGAGAGCATCGAGGAATAACGGCGCCACATCGCTAAGTTGGATAGGTCGGGCCCCCAGACCCACGGTAGAATCGTCGTTATTACCTTGGTAGACGCTACCGCCGATCACGGTGCTGGCGGACGAAGCGTCCACGGCGATGCCGGCGTTGAAGTTGGCGAAAATGTTGTTTAACAACGTTGGGCTGGCATTGTCAGAGATGTTGATGCCGACGTCCAACGATTGCGGTAAGCTAAGCGAGCCGCCTACTCCATAAAGAGTGTTGTTCACGATTCGTCCGAAAGGTACAACAGCATCAGGTTGTCCAGGCGCGGTGGTTTGGCCACTGAAGCTAATGCCACCGAGTTGATTGAAGGCGATGATGTTGTTCTTGATCACGGCGCCGGGCACAAGACGCTCGGAATTGATCTGGCTCAGATGTCGAGCGACACCGGGGTGCGGTGCATTGAGAGGGTCGCGAGCACCTGCGTCCACAACCACGCCAAACTCGAGTGAATGTGAGATTTGGCTCGAGCTGATGATGACTTGTCCCTGATCGCGGACAACGTTCTCGTCACCAACCGCGTCGAATCGCAGGAAACCAACACCCGCAGAAACGACGTCCACTTCCAACTCGTATTCACCTGTTGTCAAGCCGACCTTTCCAGAAGCGAGACTGTCAATGGTGTACGTCTCATTGCCGGTGGCTGAGATGCCGAGGAAGTACGTTCCCGATGACGTGGCGGTAAAGGCGATTTCGGAGTCGAGGTTAAACAGATCGATATTGTCGTTAATAGCCAGCTCGTTGCCGGACTCGTCGAACAGCCGCAACGTGCTGTCCAAGTCCGATCCTGTCGCGGCGGCATGAATGCGGAATGTTGCTTCGCTGCCTGCCTGTAGGTCGAAGCGAACAATGTCGACATCCAGTGGAGCGTTGAAGCCGCCCAACAGAGGATTGTCGCCAATCTGGCCACTACCGACTACATGACTATTCTGCCCAGCAGGCAGATTGGTGTCGACTGCTCCGGATTGAGTGTCATTCGGTTCGCTGACAAAACTCAAATCAATTTGGACGTCGGTAATATTGGCCGGTTGACCGATGACCACAGTGCCGAACAGGTTGACGATCGCACTGGTACTCTCTTCGCCAATCACCTCACCGTCGGACATGGCTGCAGTGACATCAAGGACAGCCTGCACTTGCGTACTGTTGATGGCGTCGCGAATCCTTCGAGCCATCGTCGACTGGCCCTCGGCTGTCAGGCCGCCCCGCCCGTCATCGGCGGATGGATTGAACGAAATCTCTTGCCGTCCTGGCTGAATGCCGTTGCCGAGACTGACATCTTCGAATTCGAATGTCACGGTGTCGACACCGTCACTGATCGTAAAGATCTGTCCATCGACCACATCGGACGCACTGGGCGCCACCAGCGAATGTTCCTGTGAAACTCGGTCATTGGTATCGAACGAGTCGACCAATACGAAGGAGGTCAAATCATCTTCGGACGGTTCGACAAACTCCTGGGCACGACGCAATTCCAACTGGTACTCTCCCAGAACCACAGGGTTCGGAGGTGCCGTTGTGTTGTTTACGAACTGGCCTCGATCGGCAGGAGCCAATCCGCCGCCAACGACCATTTCACCACGTTCGGCAAAACCGATAATAATGTCGTCGATGTAGACGCCTTCGTGACGATTGTCGGCTGCACCAAGCGACCCATCTCCGCCGGTGTAATTTAAGTCGGCCGAGGAATGGAAAGAACCGAAGACGTCCGTCGGCAACTCTTCGTCCAAGCCGAAGGGGCCCCGCTCGACGATGTCGTGCCTCGAAATGCGTACGTATTGTTCATGGTAAGGGAACGCCAACAAATAGCCGCCGGCAAACTCATCGGCTAAGACTTGTTGAACGACCTGGGAAACTTCGGCGCTGGTCATGTTGGCGTGAACATCAAATGCCACGCGGCCTCGCTCAACCCCCGCTTGGCCATCGAGAACGATCGAACTGTTGGCACTCTGTGAAATCTTGACGGCACCATCAAGTTGGACTCCAGATCCAACCTGCCGCGGTACGACGCCACCGAATCCATTAACCATGATTTCGAGTTCGTACATGCCGGTCGTGGCTCCGACCGTGCCGAAGCCTTCAACGACCGAATCGTAGTTATCATTCGGCGAAGCGCTGACGGCCACATAGTAAGTGCCCGGCAGGTTGACCGAGACACCGGTCTGGGCCGTAAGACCCATCGCATTGTCGTTGACGGCCAATTCATTGCCAGCGACATCGAATATTCGTACCAACGGATCGAAGAGAGGCGTGTCGATGTGTGGACGGGCGGTTACCTGAATGCTATCCCCAGCGTTCAGATTGAGGTGCACCATGTCGACGTCAAGACCTTGAATAATCAAGTTCGGATTGTCACCAATCTCACCGTCCGCCACAAACATGTCCGCTCCACCTGTCAAACCGGTGGCAACGGCACTGCCAAAGCCAATTGTGTCGTTACCAACCGTCTCAACTGTCAAGTTGGCCGTCTTCATGTATTGAGCGTTCTGAAGAACACTTGTGATCGTCGTTGCCACGGATTTCGGCGACTGATTATCAGCAACCGGAATTGCCGTGTTACCACTTTGCACTGAGCCGTTGCGATCAAATTCGAATGTCTGGCCGTGCAGCGTAAACGATTCTCCATCGATGATGCTGCGACCGCTCGGAGTCACCAAAGTCACTCCCAAGTCCACTTCGAACTCGACGCCATCGATGGTCACAACCTGAGCATCACGCAGCTGTGCACCGGGGATCGTGTATAGACGCTCACCCAACCCGTCGATGTTTCCGACATCGAAGCTGGCATCCGTGCTGAATTCAAATCGGAGTCGAATATTTGACTGACCTGCAAAGTCAGACAGATCGATACGAGCCTGCCGCCAGGAACTCAAAGCGTTGCCGTCACCGTTGTCAAACAAGTCGACAACTCCGTCAGCAAGGGCCGTTTCACCATCTAAGATGTTGTTGTTTGTCCCCAACAGCTGCCAATCTCCGTCAATCCTTGCGTCTACATCATCATCTTCGCCATCCTTGACGCCGTCATTGCTTGTCGCAAAGACGCGGAAAGCGTCTCGCATCAACGTGCTACTGTTCGTATTCTCGGTAGCCAGGAAGTAATTGAAGTACAAAGTCGGCTGGTCATCGGGCACATAACCCGAGAGATCGAACTCGTTAGAGATAATTTCGCCGTGCGATCCACCGGGGAAGTCGTACGTACCCGGACGCGTCACGATGGCCCCCGAGCTGTAATCGACAAACGGTCGATTGGGGTCAAAGATCGCCTCATCGGCCGGAACGTTGTTTTGCCCGGTTGATTCAAAGCCGAATTGCAGGCTGCTGCCGCCTTCGTGTCCAGCATCACCAGCACGCGTGCTGGTGACGTGCCACAAGTTGTAATCGAGATTCGAGAACGTCAATCCAGTGACGTCGCCCTGTCCATTGAAGCTCAACGGGACACCATTGGCGTCGAAAACCTGGGCACTCGACTTGCCATCGGCAAAGACGGTTTGCAATTGTCCCTGCAAGTCAAAAGCGTGCATCCGCCCGCCCTTGTCGATCGCAAACAACAGGTCGTCTCGGTATGCCTCTCCGTCTACGTTGCGAGGCGGCGCGGTTAATCCGGCAAATTCGATGCCTACTAGATCGACAGCCCCTTCAATGTAGAAGACCGAAGCACCCAACGGCGTCGTGGGGGCCAACACCTCGTAAAAGCCACCGTTATCGCTAACTGCCCACACTCGATTGTTTTGCACGGCGATGCCGGTGACAATTCCACCCGGTCCACCGCCACCAAGTCTCAGTGTAGTGCCGGCTGGGTCGAATACAGCGTTAACCAGTTGGGCAACGCGTTCGTTCTCGGCAGTGACCGCTTGAAGTGGTGGGTTCGCATTGATCGCGTCGACAATCCGATTCGCCATGACTTCCCGCGTGTCGTCTGCCAAGAAGGAGACGGGGGTCGTGAACAGACTGACCGGGTTACTGTCATGCATTAAGTCCACTGCGGCTCCGCGGTCGACCATTTCCGAAAAGTCGCCTGTTTCCATGCCGACGAAATTGGCTCGGTCGCCTTTGGCTCCAGCTGTGATTCCGGGAATTCCAGCGATCACTGGAGGTGCAAGTACACCGTTGAACGCCAACTTCAATGCATCAACCAACTCGGCGTTCGTAAAGACTTCCTCAATCTTGATCAGCGGCGTTCCGGGTGCGTTCGGAATCAGCCGAATCGTATTTCGTCCGGTGTTGCCTTCGATTACAAGTCCGTCGGCATTCTCAGTTGCCGAATTACTATTAATCAGACTAATCCGATTGCTAAAGAGCGGATCGACCGTTGGCATGGCAACTGCAGAGGTCGCGAAAATAGGATTCCCAATTGCGTCCAATTGAGTTTGCGAGTTAATCGCGTCAACGACTGCCACAACAATCTCGTCTCGCGACATACCGACGTTGAATGGAATCTGCGTAATGCCATTGGCAAGTGGAGCTCCCGTTCCATCGTCGAATTCGAAGGTGCGAATAATCGGCAACACCTGATTGTCGGCGACCGAGAAGCGGTCGCCATCGGTGAGATCTCCGCCGAATGTCGCATCGATAATCAACACTTCGCCGGTATCGAATTCAAACGGCTGGGGTCCTTGCCCCTGGCCCTGATCGAGGAAAAATGTGTCACCATCATGCAGGAAGGCCCCGGCAGTTGGGTCGAGGGTCAACTGAATTTCAGGACCGCTGACCATTTCAAACACGAATACTTGACTGCCGTTGTCGACCGTAAACGTATCACCATCGAGAACATTCCAAGTGACGGAATTGTCTTCATTTATCGTCGTGGGTTCTTGCGAGATGATGCGAAGGCCTCGCAATCCGCTGCTATCGACCAACGTGTCCAAGAAGCCGCGTTCAACGATCTGTGTGCCCGCACCTGTGTAGAGCGGTGGTTGGGGGCGGTCGTTCGCCGGACGGCTGAACGCAATTCCCGTATCGGGTTCGAATTGATAGAGGATGTTCTCGCTGTAGTCGGCGAATGCATTGCTGCCCGGAGCTCGACGTCCAACACCAAAACCCAATTCGGTAAACTCATCGGCCAAGGCACCAAAAGTCATCGCATCGAAGTGAATTCCGTCATCCGTAGCACGCGCAGTTGTCGGGTTTAAGGGTAAATCCCGTTCGTTAGTCAAAATTGTTGTCCAGCCTGTCACCGTGGCGTTACCGGTTGCCGGGTCCACCAATAAATATTCCCCGGACGTCGCGTCGGTTACGCCAAAGGTAAAGTTCTGCGTTGACGCTCGGAGTTCACCGTTCGGACGCAGGGCAATATCGCCCGAGTCGAAGCTAAAGCTGCCGACCCGTGATTTCAACTGGCCAGTAAACGGATTCACGCTTGATAGGCTGGTCTTCGGTTGGCCACTTTCGGCGCTTTGCGAGACATACAATGTCACATCGCCCAGCGACCATGGCAAAATGCTCTGATTGTCGAACAAGACAGGAACCTGAACATTGTCTGCGTCCGGAGGTGCTGCGAATCGCTCCTCAGCAATGCGTTTAAGTGAATTAATCGGCTCCAAACGGAACAGCGGGTCGAGCGGATCAGCTTGAAAGAACTGACCCAGTTCCTGTGGTACGTTGGTAACGGCTGTCACGGCAACATTGTATTGACCCTCGGGCAACGTGATCGGTCCAATGAAAGCATCGTTAGTGTTGACCGAACCACGTGTCAAGTCATCAAAGTCGTTCCCGTGAAGAGCGGCGGGCAAGTCTTCAGCAAGGTTCGAGTCGTTACCCAGGAACAGCAGATTGCCGTTGGCGTCGTATACGGAAACGATCGTGTCCGGCCGCTCTAGGCCGTCGGCATAATCCACATCAATCGTCAGAGGAACAAAATTGGTTGCACCCGGATTCAAGCCCGGATCCGTCAACTGAAAATCTAGTTGGAATGTGTACGAATCGACGTCCGTTACGTTGCCAAGGTCGTTCAACACACCGGCAATGCTCAGCGCGGCGCGGTCGGTATCAAACACATTGCCGACATCTTGACCAACCAGGTTGGTGCCGTTGAAAACCGTGTCGTTGTTAGTACCGGCGGCCAGATCATCGATGTCGCCCGTCTCGCCAACAAGTGGTGAGTGGATCGGTTGGCCGATGACTTGGATTCCGTTCGTTGCAAAGCGAATGTCCGCATATCGAATCACGGATCCCGGCGCTTCATCCTGCTCTTGCAGGCGAATCTGCAGCTGGTACGCTCCCTGAGAGGTACCTCCGCGGAGATCGTTCAAGTTACTACTGGAACTTCGCACTCGGACAAAATAGAGGTTCTCGGCATCCAGATCACCCGGTAGAACGACTCGCATGCCGGCGTCGGACACGTTGACCGAGTAGTTGTCTTCGATGGAAAAATCACTCTTCTTCAGCGAATTGACGTGATTGGCGGGCAGGGCATTCCCGCGGAACAACAGACTGGAGTCGTCGTTCTCGGCGGCCGAGTTGTCCGAGCGAGCCAACAAAGTACCGTCGGCGGCAATCAACTCAACGACGGTGTCTAAGCTTCGTGATGTGTCGTCAATGTCGAACCATACCTCGGTTCT
>DUDC01000007.1:0-374 GCA_012959465.1 Planctomycetaceae bacterium | reverse complement strand
TCCGGGCGTGTCAAAATTGAATGGTTCGAGTTCGGTGTAGACGTCGACATTGCGATCATGGCTGAAGGAATCCAACAGCACGGAATCCCAATCCCCTGGCAATCCGACACCGCCCACAGCGGCGTCCAAATCGGCGCGGGGTACCAACTCAAGGAAGGTAGTGATGGTCGCGGTGAACGCGGTGGGCTCAACATTCCAAGCCATCGCCGAAGTGTGTTCGCTCGGCCCGAACGCCGGGCCGAGATCTGGATCGATGATTGGCGGCATGGCGACCGTATCGATTGTGCCACCGATCGTGTAGGAAACCAACGTCGTCTCGATGTCGATCTGTAGATCTTGAAAAATGTCCGCGGCGAAACCAGTGTAGGTCGCAT
>DUDC01000006.1 GCA_012959465.1 Planctomycetaceae bacterium | reverse complement strand
GGTGAACCCCGCGAATGTGATCTGGCTCTTGCTGCCTTCGTAGGGTTCCCAGCCAGCCAAATGCGTCAATCCCGTGGCGGTTCGTTCCCAGACGTCGAGCCGCTTCGCGTCTTTGGTTCCATCGCCACCCGATCGAGTGGCAAAACGAATCGAGTTGTCCGAGGCGATCACATCTAGGGCAGTGACGTGGGACGAAAAGTCGAGCGTGTTCAACAGACTGGCTGATCCCAAGTCAATTAAATCGACTTCACAAAGACCCTTCTTTTGGCCGAACGTCGCATTGCGTGAAGCGACGGCGACCAGCGACACACGATTCACGGCAAGATAAGTAATCTTCTCAAAGAAGTCGGCCGGAAGCCCAATCGGATCTTCTGCGACTTTCCTGGCAGCAACAGGATCCGGTTGATAGGTCGATTTCGAGGGATTCTGTGGAATCACCGCGCGAGCACTTTTGCTGTTGGTCGGTAGCACGGTCGCCGGAATTGCCACGGGTACTCTACCGCCTGGAGTGAGCGTGGTGGCGGAACCGGTAGCCCGAGGCGGGGTCGTCGCTCGCTCGCCTGTCGACGGCATCGGCGACGGTGTCGTTGTCTCAACCACAGCGAACGGATTGTCCGCAACCAACAACTGTCGGACACGTTCTTGAGCCGCTTTACTCAATTTGTTCAGAGGCACCGAGACGAACTTGCCATCCTTGCGTTGCAACTTCACGACGTTATTGGCAAGTTCCACGAACTTCGCTTCAATGCGAAAATTACCCGTCGCATCGGTCCAACTCTCAAATCCACCGGCCGCCGTTGTCGATGTCCCACCACCATTTCCCTCAGTAGGCGCGGGTTTAGCCGATGTCAACTCGCGAAATCTCGTCGATTGATAATTCACTATTTGTCCTGTAGCGTCGACCCTCGCGCGGAGGAAACGGCCCTTGCCCGTCTCACCTAGCACCGTGCATTTATGCCAGGCGTTGTTGAAGTCCACTTCCAGCTTGTCGCCCACCTTGGCGCCTTTGACTTCAGCAAGAAGGGTCGGCGTGAAAAGGGCAACGAGCGCCAGGGCGAGGAGTGAATGGTAAATCACTTGGATGAGATTTCGATACATGGTTTGTCTCCTCTGGAATGCCGCTCTCTTACTGGTGACCCGCGCACTAGCGATAGATTCTACATTTGTCGAGATCTTTTACCAGTGGTTTCTTGGCCTTTCTCGGCGGCGTCCTAGTTTCGGCGGAGGGTTGCGGAAAAATGCCAAATCTGAAGCGGTCGGCAATTCTGGGGAGTTCGCATCCCCAGTCTTCGTATTTGGAGTGCGGAGACCCGACCCCGGCGCCGTCGGGATAATAACCTGGCCGAGCCCGGCGACGCCAGCAGCACTATTACAGCGAGACGTCGCCGCCATTCTCTCTGGTCGATTGTCGCGTCCGCATCTGTCGGCGGGCTGCAGCATGAAGTTGCGCGGTCCGTCGACGAACAATCAAACGAATATCGACTTTTGAATAACCGAACGATTCGCCAGCCTGCCGCATGAGTGTCAATTCGGCTGGGTCGACCCGACCGTCGGCCAATGCGGCGTCCGCCATGCCCTCGAGCCACACTCTTGCTTCCTGCATATCACGAGGAACTGGAGGTTGAAGATCTCCTTGCCGGACGTCTTGTATTAATTGTTCGAGCTCCGCCGCAGGTACTCTCCTCACTTTTGCCACACGTTCCAACATTTCACGTTCGCGTTTGTCTAGCACGTGATCCGACAACGCCACATGCACGGCCCAGGCTAGCAGCGCCTTTGCGCGTGGGGTCGAGGCGAGTTGCGGCGCGACACCAGGCTCGACCGTCGGCTGAGCTCGCCGCGCCTCTTCCAACAACTGATGCGCTACCGGTGATGACAAGTCGTGAACGGCCGACAAAACAAAACCGTGTTTTCCGTCGTTGAGAACTTCGCCGCAGAAGTCGCAAGCCGGGTCGGTCATGTCCACTTCCGGTGCGCCGCATGCGGGGCAGTGAGCCGAATCAATACTCTGAGACACGGGTGTTTTTGTTTTTGACTGTCGCTGCAGGACAAACATCTGTCTCATCAACTTGGTCCCCTTCCCTCTCGAATGTCGTCCTTTGTCGTCCACGGAAAACGAGTGCCCAGACCAGTGGACGCCTACCAAAACACGATCGTGCTGGTCGTCTTGAAGGGTGGCAAGAGTCTCCACTGCACCAACAGCGCAATCACCAAAGTAAGTCCGGTCGGTCGATCCCTGGGGGAAATGCTGCTGCAGAGCATCGCAAAAAGACGGCGACGCTACTTTTCTCAACGGGCCAGCGTCTCCCAGGCGATGGGCCATCGCCCGTCGCCAGAAGATGACCGAAACTCGATCTTCAACATGCTGAATATTGAAGCCGGAATCCTGTTGCACGAGTTGATCGATCCCTGGAATGTTCTTTGATGGTTTCGGTGGCCATTCACTAGCTTGAGTGATTTCGGCCAGTACCCAATCGTACTCGCCGCTCCGCAGAACACTTTCGCACGACTCGCAGCGGGCCGACTGGTTCAGTTCTACTGGGGTACCGCAGTTGGGACAGAAACCCTCCATCAGACCGTTTTCGGTACGGGTTTGAGCACCGGGTCGTCGCAAGAACGACCAATACTCAGTAAATGACTCCTGTCGGCGAAATCCGCGAATCTCTTTTCCTGTTTTCAAGTCGACTCGGTAATCCGTCGCCGTTGCGCAAAAACAAACGGTAAGCTCTTCAAAATGTTGATCGCAGGATGCGCGGGCGATTGCATGACTGGTGATGCGGACATCGTCCATGACGTTGCGATACCCGAGATCTTTCTGCTCTTGGATCTGAAGTTGAAATCGTTCATAGATCCCGTCCGATACGAACGGTCGAATCGGATTGAGTTCCTGAGCGCTCCAGGCCGTCTGGATCTTTCCAAACGCCTGGTCCACCCGGGTGAGAAACTGCTCGGTATCGAAACTCGCATCTCTCGCACGGATACTCTCTATCCCATGTTGAATGGACTCTGCACCAAGGTACGCATTCGCCCGCTTCAGCCCATGGCGATGATAAGTTTCCATACCGCGTTGTCCCGACTGGGTCCCGCAATAGCCGAGCACAACCAGAATGACAATCACCAGAGGAATGCCGAAAAACGGATGCTCGATGCACAGCAGTATGAGCCAGTAGACCATCGCACCAAGAGCCTCACCTCCGCCACCACCACCACCACCACCGCCACCGCCGCCACTAAACCCTCCGCCTCCGCCAGCACGTCCCCAAGCAACCGACGCGATGCCCAAAAAACAGAGTCCAAGAACGCACCATAGAAGCACTCGCGCCTGTCCATTCGCTGTCCAAAATCGTCGTTTTCGCATTCGTCGTTCCTAACGGCTGAATCTATTTCGACTCAGTTTCGGCTGCTGTGGATCGGATCCAACAAGGCCCACAGTCTGACAGCTCTGCGACCGATCTCAAATAGAAGTATGCCTGAACGTCGACCCAACCAAAAACCTCAATAGCTCGTCGTTCGTAGAGTCCAACGGAAACGCCTTCCTCTTCATCCAATTGCTGAAGACAGTCCGAGCAAACCGTCCAGACTTCGCCTTCAATCGGCTGGCCATTCGACGCACCGACATCCACCAGGCCGGGATAACTACCGCAATCATGCATTCTATATCGTGATAGCGTCTGGCCGTCTCCTTCGTACCGTTGCCCGTCTAACATACGACTGCGCGGGTGGTTTCGCTTGAGCGTACCGTAAATGAATAGACGCTGATCTGACATTTTGGTTTGACGATGATTAGAGCTTCAAGGCTGAGTCCTGCACTTGTGGCTATTTTCTCTTGTCGACTTTTTTTCGACAAGGAACCGGAACCGTCGAGATACGACTGGGTTCATTCTATTGTCTCCGATTGTTTCGGAGATATCCACTTGGTCGCCGGGCGTTCGCGTTCGGCGGCTTTTTTTTTCGGTTACGTGCTGATTGACCGAAGTCTATGGCCAGGAGGGTTATTGAAGCCTAAAATACCTACAGTGGCCGACCGCCCATTTCGTTTACCGTGATTTCAATCATCCTGCCTCCACGTTCGGGACCCGCTCATAATGTCGTGCTCCACCTACCGCCAACGTTTTTTCTGCTTGATCGCTGTAATCCTGCTTCTCGCTGGTCACCGGTCAGCAACGACAATCTATGGGCAAGCCAAGGACCTTGCACCGACCGACGCCGCACAACCAGCGGATGACGAGCCCGCTGGATCTGTGCCCGATCAGTTCCTCTCGGGCGTAAGGCAATTGACCTTTGCCGGCAAACGGGCTGGCGAGGGCTACTTCAGTGCCGACGGGACAAAGATGGTGTTTCAGAGCGAGCGGGAAGCTGGCAACCCGTTCTATCAGATTTATCTATTGGATATGGAGACGGGCGACACTGAACGTATTTCGCCTGGCATTGGCAAGACGACCTGTAGTTGGATTCATCCGTCGGGCAACCAGGTTCTTTTCGCATCGACGCATGCCGACCCCGAATCGGTCAAGAAGCAGCAACAGGAGTTGGAAATCCGCGCCACAGGCGAGCAGCGTCGATATGCGTGGGACTACGACGAACATTTCGATATCCACATCTGGACTCGCGGCGAGGCCGACTACAGAAACGCCACCAAGGCTCGCGGTTACGACGCGGAAGGGTCGTGGTCACCCGATGGGAAGCAGATTGTCTTTGCCTCGAACCGCGCCGCCTACACGAAGAAAATGGACGCAGAGTTAACAAAGAAGTTTGAAACCGACAAGTCGATCATGATCGACTTGTACATCATGAATGCCGATGGATCGAATGTCCGACAATTGACCGATACGTTGGGTTACGATGGTGGTCCTTTTTTCTCACCTGATGGCAAGTCAATCTGCTGGCGCCGATTTAGCGAAAACGGAGCGACGGCGGAGATCTATACGATGGATCTTGCCAACGGTAAAGCAAAGAAGTTGACCAACCTTCAGGCAATGTCGTGGGCGCCGTACTACCATCCGTCCAGCGAATACTTGATTTTCACAACCAACCTGCACGGCTTTGCCAACTTCGAACTGTACCTGGTAGATGCGGAAGGAAAGTCTGATCCGGTGCGGGTCACCAATACTGCGGGTTTCGATGGCCTGCCGGTATTCCTGCCCGATGGTAATCGTATGGCTTGGACGACCAATCGAGCCGAAAGCAAATCGCAAATCTTCATTGGCACATGGGACCATGTGGCCGCGTTGGCAGCAGTAAAATCCAACCGACGCGACAGCAAGGATTCGAGCAGACTGGCGGCCACCGAATCGGCGCGATCAACGGTTACTAGTTTTGCAGCGGCCGACATTTTTCGCCATGTAGGATTCCTCTGTGACCCAGGATTAAAGGGAAGAATGACAGGAAGCGAGGGAGAGAAAAAGGCAACACTGTACGTCGCCGCTTACATGGATAGTTTGGGCCTGGAGGCCGCGGGCGACGACGGGTGGTTCCAGCCATTCAACTTTACTGCCGGCGCAGCGTTGGGTCCGGATAACCGGCTCACACAAGGCGATAGCCAATTCGTTATCGACAAGCAATGGCGGCCTGTCGCTTTTTCGAAAACGGGAGTGGTGGAACCCGCCGCAGTCGTCTTCGCAGGTTACGGGCTGGTCGCTCCCAAAGACGGCAAGAACGAAGAATATGACTCGTATGTTCACCTGGATGTCAAAGACAAATGGGTTGTCGTATTCCGCTACCTCCCCGACGAGATCTCACCGGAACGACGACAACACTTGGCTCGTTTCTCACACTTACGATACAAGGCCATGCAGGTTCGCGAGCGTGGGGCAAAAGGGCTAATCCTGGTCAGCGGTCCGACGTCGAAGGTCAAGAACCAGCTCATTCCATTGCAATTTGATGGCTCGCTGTCTGGATCAAGCCTACCTGTCATCTCTGTTACCGATGCAGTAGCCGCCGACTGGTTCAAAGCCTGTGGCAAGTCGCTGGAAGATACGCAGAAGCGCCTCGACACGGGTGAGATGACAATGGGCTTTGAACTCAAAGGCGTGCAATTGTCGGCAGAAATCAACGTCGAGCAGATCAAACGCGAGGGTCGAAACGTGCTCGGAATGCTACGCGTTGCCGACCGACCAACGAGTCAAATCGTCATTGTGGGGGCGCACATCGACCACCTGGGGCAGGGACCCAGTTCGTCATCGTTGGCGCGTGAAGATGAGCGAAACGGTATTCACTTCGGTGCCGACGACAATGCCTCTGGGGTCGCCGCCATGCTCGAGATTGCTCAGTATCTGGCAGAACAAAAGGAGAAAGGTGTCAAGTTTGAACGCGACATTCTGTTTGCAGCCTGGTCTGGAGAAGAGCTGGGTTTGATTGGTTCGAGCAAGTTTGCCAGCCAACTCGACGAAATCATGTCGCATGCACACGCCCACGCCGTCAATGACAAGGCACCGAAAGAGCAACCGGACAAGAACGAGGGTGGCGATTCAGCTACCGACGCTGGACCGGCCAACGGCCATACAGCACCGGGGTCGTTGTATCCGTATGTCGCAGCTTGCCTCAACCTCGATATGGTCGGTCGACTGGAAGAGAAACTGATCCTTCAAGGAGTTGGATCATCATCGGTATGGAGAGGCGAAATTGAACGACGAAACATTCCTGTCGGGCTGTCAATCACGATTCAAACGGACAGTTATTTGCCGACCGATGCCAGCACGTTCTTCATGCGGGGGGTGCCGATCTTGTCTGCATTCACCGGCTCGCACAGTGATTATCACACACCTCGGGACACACCCGACAAATTGAATTATGAGGGAGCCGCCCAGATTGCTCGTCTCATGGGATTGATCGGTCGCTCGTTGGCCATGCGTGCCGAACCGCCAGACTTCGTTGCTCAAGACCGGCCAGAAAACCAGCCTCGAGCTCGTCTCCGCGCCTACCTCGGGACAATTCCCGACTATGCAGACGAAGTCAAGGGACTCAAATTATCAGGTGTCTCAAAGAATGCACCAGCAGACAAGGCTGGGCTGCGAGCGGGAGATGTAATCATCGAACTGGCCGGACGAAAAGTAGAGAACATCTACGACTACACCTATGCCATTGAGGCGCTAAAAATTGGTCAAAAGGTCAAAGTCGTTGTGATGCGAGGAAAAAAGAAGATAACACTCGACTTGGTTCCCGGTTCGCGAGACTGACCTCCATGCACTTGACGAAAACCGATGGATGGATGGAGGAATTGAAGTAATGCGTCATCGAAACCCAATCGAGTTCAAGATGCGAAGCCGGTTCGGAAGTCGCTGGTTACTTTTGACGAAAGTGAACTTCGTGAACCTCGTTTGCGGGATCATGATCTGCGGCTTGCCTTCGCCGACTCGCGGCGAAGGCGAGTGGCCCGGCTGGCGCGGACCTCATTCTAACGGAGTCGCCGACGACGCGACGTACGCGTCGGATGTGGGAAAAGAACAGTGGAGAGTTCCCTTGGCGGGAAAGGGTGGTTCAACACCGGCTATCTGGGGTGACCGCATTTTTCTGACGACGGTTCAGGGGAACAATAACGTTGTCATTTGTCTCGATTTGGCCGGCGAGACGTTGTGGTCCGAGAAGTTCGGAACTCAAGAATCCGGAAAACATCGCAAAGGGAGCAGTTGTAACCCCTCGCCAACAACGGACGGCAAATACGTCTTCGCATACTTCAAGAGCGGTGATTTCGCCTGTTTGACAGTCGATGGAAAAGTCCAATGGAAGACAAACGTCCAAGAAGAACACGGTGAAGACTCACTTTGGTGGGATCTTGGCACCTCACCGGTGCTCACGAAGAAGCATGTGGTCATCACGTGCATGCAAACCGGCCCCTCCTACCTAGCAGCCTACGACAAGGTAACGGGTGAAGTCGCCTGGAAAGTCGACCGGAATCTAGGTGCCCCACGGGAAGCGGCTCAAAGCTATTCGACCCCGGTGGTTGTCGAACACGATGGTCAAGAACAACTAGTTGTCTTGGGTGCCGACCATGTTACTGCGCATGCGGCCACAGATGGCAAAGAGCTCTGGCGGGTCGGTGGCTTGAATCCGACGAACCACGAGTTCTTTCGGTCGATTGCCGGTCCAGTAGTTCACGCTGGCATCGTCATCGCCCCGTATGCTCGAGGAAACTCGGTCACCGCGATCAAGATGGGAGGCCACGGCGACGTCACCAAGTCTCACATTGCCTGGTTTCGGGAGAGCCTGGGTGCCGATGTGCCGACACCAGCCGCCAAGAACGGGCTCGTCTACATATGTAGCGACAAGGGCGAAGTGAGCTGTGCGGACGCGAAGACAGGGAAGATCTATTGGCGTGAGCAGCCTGAAAAACACCGTAGTCGGTTTAGCGCTTCACCGGTCTTGGCGGATGGAAAAGTGTTCGTGACCCGCGAAGACGGCACGATTCTTGTCGTCAAACAAGGGAAGGAATACGAGCTACTGGGCCGAAAGAGTGTCGAAGAATACACAGTGGCTACACCCGTTCTTGCGGGCGGGAAGGTCTATCTGAGAACATTTGAGAATCTGATCTGTTTCTCTCCGTGATGGTTGTCGAACGGAGAGATCGTCAGGGAGCAATTTGTGATGTGGGTCGCGACCATTCCTCCGCTGTTGATACTCAATGGCGTTTGTTTTTGCGTCACCTGGCTTATCGGACGAGCGATCTTTGCACCCCTCTATCAACGCACACTACTGTTTCAGCCGTCGGGGCGATTTCGCATCTCGGATGTGATGGTCTTGGCATTCTATGTGCAAATCATCACTGCCGTAGGTGTCTCGTGTCCCTCGCCTCATGCGCGCGACACGATCGAGCCGAAAAGGACGGAGTGCATTTCCTTACGCAGACAGTTGCACATCGACGTCCATTGCCAGATCCCGCAAACGACGAAAACGCGATCCG
>DUDC01000005.1:5101-8906 GCA_012959465.1 Planctomycetaceae bacterium | reverse complement strand
GACGAAGAAGAGTACGAAGAAGAAGAGTGCGATGAAGACGAAACGGAAGAAGATGCGACGGCCGACCGCGAAGTCGATTCTGAGGCGAGTGACGACGAGTACGAGGAATACGACAACGAAACGGAATACGGGGCGAGTGCTTAAGTGATCGACCGCCACGATGCCTCGCCATTGGTTCGGCGATTTCCGAGCTCTATCGATTGAGGGGCTTGACGTCACCCTGGCATCATGTCGCTAATTGGTGACATGAAGACAGCCTCAACGACGGACGATCTTGTCTGGCGCGCTTTGTCAGACCCGGCGCGACGGCGGATGTTGGATCTTTGGACCGACGGCGCGAAGACGACCGGGCAGATCGTGGAACAGGCGAACGGACTCTGCCGAACGGCCGGCATGAAACACCTCGAAGTGCTCGTAGCGGCAGACCTTGTGGTGGTGCGCCGCGAGCAGAGTCTCCAACGACTAACCGTGCGGCGATGAACCAAGGAGTAAACATGCCAGACAAGCAAATGATCGACATCCGTGGTGCACAGTGCGAGCTGTCTGTCACCATTGAGGCTTCTCGGCAACGCGTGTGGCGCGCTTTGAACGATCAGCTGAGCTCATGGTGGCTCCCAGTCTTCCACATGCTGGGGCCCGACTCGATCGTGACTTTGGAACCTTGGGCTGGCGGTCGACTTTACGAGAAGTGTGGGAATGATGAACTGCTGTGGTACACCGTGCTGGCGGTCACACCGGAAAAGTCGTTGAGTATGGTTGGTTACTGCACGCCCGATTTTGGAGGACCGATGACGACGATGTTGGTAGCCAAGTTAAGTTCATCCGGAGAGTTCACAACGTTGTCGATCACCGATGCGATGTACGACCACGTCACGGACGCTCAAGTCGAATCGCTCAAAGCGGGTTGGACCCTGTTGTTTACGGACGGACTGAAGGCAAGTTTAGAGGGCGGCACGAACTAGTGATCTGTTTATTTTAGTCGACTTTGCGCCCTAGCGGCCCTGTGCCGGTGGAGTTAATCGCGAGCGTCCGGTTTCTTTTCTTCGATCGTGTGATTTGTGAGTTCGGTTCACTTTTTTTCGGCTACTTGGTAGACGTGGAAGCCGGCAGAGGTTTCTTGTTGGACGTCTCCCTGTTCGTCTACGTAGACGACAAGTGCTTCGAGATTTTTCCGTCGCGCCAGTGTTTTCAGACCAGCTTTGGGACCGAGGACGCTGATTGCCGACGCCCAGGCGTCGGCTGTGCCACCGTCCTTGGAGATCACGGTGACACTACATGGGATCGTGACACCCATCCCGGTCTTTGGATCGACGATGTGTGAGTAGCGTCTACCGTCCACTTCCAGGTACTGCCATGCATCCCCCGATGTAGCGATCGCGCGATCGACGAGTCCGACGATCGTCGTTGGTTTTCCTCCCGGTCGCAGTGGCGCGACGGCGATTCGCCAAGACTCCCTACCTTGAGGTCGTCCCATCATGAACATGTCGCCACCTCCATCGACCAAGGCGGACAAGATGCCGTGGTCGCGGAGCACATCGATGGCCTGCTGGACAGCCCAGCCTTTGGCAACGCCACCTGGATCGAGTGCCATACCGGCGCGGGTCAGTTGAACCGTTTTGTCAACATCGTTGAATTCCAACAAGTTCGTACCACTGCAATGCAGCGCTTTGGCAACCACGTCAGGGGCCGGCAGGATTTTTGTTCGCCGAGCCTGTAACCAAACTTTGGTGATAGGACCCAAGGCCACGTCAAACGATCCGTTCGACTGCTGGTGTACGGTGCGTGAGAGTTTCAACACCGACCACAGGTCATCGCTGACCGATACTCGTTTTCCGATTTTTGATGAGAGTTGACTCAGCTCGCTCTCTTTCTTGTAATTGCTGAGTTTCTGGTCAATTTCAGCGATACGTTGGAAGGCTTGCGGGATCGCTTTTCTCGCCGTGGCATCCGTGGCGTAGACGACAATTCGAAACAGGGTTCCCATATGTTCTTGTTTCGCTTCATAGCGATTGATAGGATCTTTGGTCGCCTGTTCGCCGCACAGGGGAGGGGTGAGGGCGATCCCCATCAATAGGGGGAGGAGTACCGAAAGTCCCTGGACAATCGACCAGCGGTGGCTGCGGGGCGGTTTTTTCACTTTGGTAACATCCATTGGATTCTAGACAGGATCCTGTAAGACTGATTGTAGCACGGTACAATTCAGGTCTTGGTCGATTGAAGCGACGAACGCCGGAAGTTATGCTGGTCAGACGAGTTGAATACGTTTCAATTTCGCTGCAAGGAAATAAATGGCCATTGGTTTGTCGAATGAACGGCGAGCTTGCTTGGGTCCATAAGAGGTTAACAACAGGAGAATGAGGATTATGAGTAAATCGCCTGAGTCGAAGAAGCCGCGAGCATCGCGTCGCGATTTCATCAAGACGTCTTCGATCATTGTCGCCAGTGGTGCAGCCGCAAGCACGCTCAGCGTGGCCCGTGGCGCTCACGCCTATGGTTCGGACACGATCAAGATCGGTTTGATTGGATGTGGTGGCCGCGGCACGGGTGCGACAATTCAGGCGATGAATACCAAGGGCGACGTGAATATAGTCGCCATGGCAGACGCATTTGACAATCGATTGCAGTCCAGCCTTCGCTCGATTCAAAGCAGGCATGGGGCGAAGGTCGACGTTCCGCAAGACCGTCGCTTTGTTGGCTTTGACGCCTATAAGCAAGTCTTGGCGTCCGATATCGATCTAGTCATCCTGGCGACACCGCCCGGTTTTCGTCCGTTGCACTTTGAAGCGGCGGTCAACGCTGGCAAACATGTCTTCATGGAGAAGCCTGTGGCCGTGGATGGCCCTGGTGTTCGCCGCGTTTTGGAGGCGGCTCAGGTGGCCAAGAAGAAGAGTCTGGCCGTGCAGGTCGGTCTTCAGCGTCGCCATGAAGTGGGCTACAAGGAGATCATTGCTCGACTGCAAGACGGGGCGATCGGCGACATCAACCTAATGCGAGCTTACTGGAACGGCGGTGGTGTTTGGGTGCGTCCGCGTGAAGATAACCAGACCGAATTGGAATACCAAATGCGGAATTGGTACTACTTCACCTGGCTCTGCGGAGATCATATCGACGAACAGCACATCCACAACTTGGATGTAATCAATTGGCTCAAGAACGGCTTTCCGGTTCAGGCCAATGGCATGGGTGGCCGAGAAGTTCGCAACGGTATCGATCACGGTGAGATCTTCGATCACCATTTTGTCGAATACACGTACGCAGACGGTAGCAAGTTGTTCAGCCAATGCCGCCACATCAAGGGCTGTTGGAATTCGGTGTCGGAACATGCCTCCGGTTCCAATGGTCACACCAATATCAGTGGTGGTTTGATCTACAACAAAGCTGGTGAAATGATTTTTAAGGCCAACAAGAAAGGTGACCAAAATCAAGGTCACCAACAGGAACATCATGATTTCTTCGCACTGCTCCGAAAGGGCGAACTGCCAATGGAAGCGGAGTATGGTGCAAAGAGCTCAATGACTGCCGTGCTCGGCCGGATGGCCACCTATTCCGGCAAGACGATCAAATGGGAAGATGCTATCAACTCGGAAACGAAACTAGCAGACGTGGACAATTTCCATTCCTACGACGACGAGGCTCCCGTGCAGCCCAATGCCGAAGGACGTTACGCGATCGCCGTTCCGGGTAGAACGAAACCCTTCTAACAAAATCAATCCACAACACTACCGAAAAAAGGCCCCGCAGGTGACTGCGAGGCCTTTTTTCATGCGAGACTGAGATCCGTGACATCAAACGGAGGAGCAAGAGT
>DUDC01000005.1:0-5091 GCA_012959465.1 Planctomycetaceae bacterium | reverse complement strand
GATTCCCGCGCCTTTGGTCTGTCCGCAGCAGGCGGATCAGTTCTTCGACTTGTCGACCATCTTGCCGGCAGAGATCCACGGCATCATGCCGCGCAGCTTTTCGCCGGTCGCTTCGATCTGATGCTCGTCGTTGATGCGGCGGTGGCCGATTCACTCGTTACACCCGCGTCGTTTGCCGACGACTGTGGTTGCGAGTCGGCTCCGCTCTGCGGCTGCGAGTCCACACCATGTGGCTGCGAGGCGAGTTGTGCATCGGTGTGCAACAGTTGCTGTAGCGAGCCATGGTGCGTCTTTCCGGTCTTGTGTCATGGCATGACGGTCGACGGTTGGATTGCGGCCAGCGCGTCGGCCAACGCCGACAACCCAGGGGACCGCTTCAACGGTCCAGTCTCTTTCAACGACCGAAACGAAGTACAAAAGAACTTCGCGTGTTGTGAATGTAATTGTCTGTCTTCATTAATGCTCTTTGTGTCTTTGTGTGAGACAATCGTGACTGACCACACAGAGGATTGCTTGGCCGGTTGTTGGCCGGTGGACTGGTTAGCTTCCAGCCAACCCCCAGCACGAGCCCACGGAGAATCCGTGGGACCCCTAATTCCATTCGTCGAAGTCGCCGTCGTCGATTGGAATTGGATCGGACGTATCGCCGGCCTCGGACTGCCATGGATAGCGCCCGTGACGAACGGCATAATGATGAAGGGCCGTCATTGTCGCGCTCGAGATCAACGCCAAAACGCAGAGGGCTGCCCCGATACTACTGCGGAGCGAATGGTTTCTCATTCCAATCGTAGCGACGACGATGGCGACGACAGCCAAGATCGATCCGCCTAGAGGAAATACGAAACTGACCGAAAACGCAGTGGCGCCAAGAACGACGGCAATCCAGCTACAGACCAATCCGAGGTAGGGATTCCGGTAGGCCGGAATGCGGATGGCACGAATCGGCGCCGGACCCGAGGCTTGGAACGGCGATTCCGTACCAAGATTCTCGTCGCCGCCCTCTTCCATTGAGGAATCGACGACGATCGCCATTACGGGTTCATCTTCGATGGTCACTACTTCGGACGTTGGCATTTGTGTCGGACTGATCGGCTGACCACATTTCCAGCATCGGTTGACGGCACCGATGATCTCTTCTCTGCAGGAATGGCAATGCATGTCCGATAGGTCCTCTGGTCTGCCCAATACGGTCGATTTCCCCGCCGTTTGATTCTACCCTGGGGTGGCATGGCCGTTTGCCGATTAACCCGAGAGTTCTTCCATTTGAACCGCGATCCACTTCTCCAGTTCTTCATAGTCGACTGGAGGGACATCGCACAAGTCGGGCCGAAGTCTCACGGCTCCCTTGGTATAGACGTGGTGAATCTCTTTTTGGCCCTTCGGCGTATTCCAGTGAATAAGAACTCGGATGCACTGACGAAGGGAACCCGGAACGTCTACCTCATACGAGCACAACAGGGGGACGTCAAACCAGCCGAGTTGTCGAGCCGCGAGGGCTGGGAACTCGGCGTCGAGGTCCTTGGTCACGGTAAACGTAGCGCTAGCCACATCGGCCGGGTCAATCTCGTTACGCCGGATCATCAGTGCCACAAGCTGCCGTGTTGCTTTCAGGATCGCGTCCCTCGAATTCTCTGTCGAGGTGGTCGCGCCGCGCACTCCGCGACACACCGTGGAAAAGTTGTTCACTCGTCGCCCTTTCGACCCTTCTGGTCAAGTCAAACCGTGAGCTTGAACTCCGAAAACAGGATTACGCTTATAGGATAGCCCGGAATGCCAAAGAGAGGAACCTTCGATTGGGACGAAGTCGATACAGCGGCGCAGTAGCGAAAAGTCGTTCTGGAAGAAGATTCTCGACGGCAAGAAGATATCCGACGTCGCGTTCTTCCGTGGCTTCGCCGACGGCTCGTTGGCGGTTTGGCGGGAGGTTCGCGATCAAATTTGAGTCGGCTAGCTGACGTTGATGGCTAGCTGTCTGGTTCTACTTGTCAGTTTTTTCCGGAAAACGAACCATCAGGTTACTCGTCGCTCTTTTGGCCAGTTGTGACCAACCGAGCTCGACCATCATGTCGCGTTGTTTCTTGTAGTGCCAGTAATTGGCGGGCGTCAGCTTCATCTGTTTTTGCAGTAGGACCAGCGCCGCGCCCAACTCGCCCTTGCGACGATGCCGTCGGACCGCCAACAAGAAGTGGTCTTTTTCCGTTGGGTCGACCCATTGGGAGAGCAACGTGTAGTTGGCTTCAAATCGCTTTTCATGCTCTTCTAAATCGGCGATTGGCTTCTTGGCGATCACTTCGGGCAGTTCCATATACGCTAATGCTCGCCCTTTGCGGTAGAGGGCGTCGATCAGATGCGAACGCTGTTTTTCAAACGCCTTTCGTTCTTTAACAGCCGCGGCATCACCTGTGTCGATCCGTCGCCCAAAGTGCATAGCGACCTCGTCTTGTTCGATCATGTCGATCACTTTGTCCGCGGCGGTGACAACCTTGGCGAGCTGTTTCTTGCGATTCTCTTCCCGGTCCAGCGCGTGCAATTGCTGGACAGCCACCGCCAAATCACCCTCTGGTTTTGTTGGCGTTGGTTTCGAGGTCGATCTTGAGCCTGTGGTAACCAGCATTGCCAGTTTGAATCCACCTGGGCGTCCGGCGGATCCAACGTCGGCCGCTGGTTTCCCAGCGTATGTCACCGTGCCAAGTAATTGGTCGCCAGCAACGGCCATCGGAGGTTTTGACGGGGTGTGGAAAAAGGCCGTCGTCATCGAGCTGTGCCCCAAGCTGCCTGGCAGCGATGCACCCTTACTCCACTGAGCATTCGAGGTCGTGACGCTGATCGGACTCGACAACGGGCGGTCCACCACCATCGACATCGACTTGAGATCGCGAAGTTTATCGGTGTTTTCATGCCGAATTGTAAATGTGATGGTGTATTTGCCTTTCGACAGCTTTACCGGATCGGACCAAATATCATCCGTATAGACCAGGCGGCCGTGTTGGTCGTGCACCGTCCACAAATGCCCGCCGAACGGAGAGTCGTAAAGCCAGTCGTCCGTTGCCGGAAATCGCAGCGTTACGTTTCCATCCTTTGTCTGTTCCAACAGATACGACAACCTGAGGCGATGGATGACGCGTCCGTCGGGCAAACGATCTCGAACGCTTGGCGATGGCCGGAGGTCGTTCGTCTTTGCCGCGATCGCGTGACGGTGAGTCGTCAAGCGAGCCTTTACATCCAACTCAGCCATAGGCAGATGATTCGTCAGGTCAAGGCGAAGCCCGGGGGTTCCCTCGATCAGCGTTACGTTGCGGTCACTCGGAACGATGCCACGAAAACGCAGTGTAAAATCAACCGAGTGCTCGCCGGGCGTCGACCAATATTGGCAGACGCAGAATTCGAGAACGCGGCCACCGGTCACAGCGAAGCTCCTCGTCGTCTTTTCGTCGGGCTTCAAGGTGATGTACGCTTGAAACTCTGCGTCGCGAAAATTGCGATCGTCCAACTTTTGCACGGCATGCACGACGAATCTCGCTGGTACATCGCCTCCCTGACGCTGTAACTGGAAGTCAGCCCATTGGGCTCCCGGGGGAACTTGGATAAAGGTTCGATGAAATACACCTGGTGCAAGCTCTACCGATTCTTCCAACTCGGCAACGTCGCTCAATTTCTCCGGAACGATCAAGGTGACTGGCAGGCGGACGAGTGGGCCGCGATCTGGGGCCTCGGCGTCGTGTCCTATGACCCACGACGTGTGCACGCCCGGTTCTAGATCGGACGCATCGACACGCACCCGGAAATTCTGGCCCCCGTGTGTCAGTAACACCGTGTTTCCGGTCGATACCCAATCAGCAGTTGTCGATAGTGACAGCCGCAGTTCGAAATCGACTCGCTCGGCATTTTTCGCATCGTCCGGAAAGATGGGCCTGATGTTCACCAAATGCGAACTTGGCTCGGCTGTGTCTAGTTGCTCGCGAAGATAGATGCCACGACGATTACCCGATGCCATGACACGAATGTTCAGCTGTTCGGCCGTCGCGTCGGCGTGTTCTCGCAAATAATCGAAGGCGCGATCCACCTGCAACAGGCCCGGTCCCTGCGCGAATACCTCAATATCGGGAATCTCGCGGGCCGTATTGGCGAGCGCTCGGCGGATGCTCTGGACATTGTAAGGTACCGACAACTGTTTGAGTCCGGAGATCAGCAACGCCACGGAGCCACATGTGTTGGGTGAAGCCATCGACGTGCCATTCATTTGAAGCACTTTTTGACGAGTCCAGTTGGGTACCGGAGAAAATGCACCGCCCGGTGCAAAGATATCGACACCCATGTCCCCGTCGTAGGCAGGTCCGCGCGAAGTCCATGTATATGGCATCTCCGGCAACTTGCCATCGAGCACATACTCCGAACGCATCATGGCCGGCGAAATGTAGGCTCCCACTCCGATAGATGCAGACAACGTTGCCCCAGGTGCACCGACGGTGGACAAGGCAGGCCCCGCATTTCCGGCGCTGGAAATATAGATGATTCCGTGCTTATTGATGAAGTCAGCGAAATGCTCTGGGATTCGTCCGCGATTGGGGGTTCTCGATGGTTCTCCATAGCTCATATTGATCAAGTCACAACCTGCCCGTTTGGCGGCAATCAGACCGCGAACCAATCCAGGGGCCGTTTCCATACCGCCAATGCGTGTATCGCCAATCTTGACTGAGACGATCTGTACACCGGGTGCCACACCATTTAGGTCCGGCTGGTCAGGGAAGTAAGCGCCAACGATGCCAGCCACGTGGGTGCCGTGATCGCCCGTGTCTGCCACGATCGACAGGAGCTTGCCCTGGTCGTAGATATTCACGCCAAAGTTCATGCCACTCTCGGAACCGAAAGTGCCGTACTGGTGCTCGTCGCGGAAATTCGTCAAGGCAACTTCATCGCGGAGGTCTCCGTCCTCGTCGGTATCCACGACCGCCCGCCATTTTTTGTCGAGCATGAAGACCACGCAATCATAAATTGGGCCCAAATCCTCGGCGCCTGCCAGACCGTCCAACGCATTGATCCGAGCATCGACATCTTTCTTTTCGGCCTTCTTCGCATCACTCTTTGCGTTTG
>DUDC01000004.1 GCA_012959465.1 Planctomycetaceae bacterium | reverse complement strand
CGGTAAAGAACATACGCAAGAGCCGAGAAACTCAAAGTCTCGACCAGGTGGCGGAGGCGGTTGAGCCGACGCAGATCATGCACCGCCGCGGCGAGAGCACACTCTGTCGGCTCGCTTTCGACCTTGCGAAGCAAGAGGATGAGTCGACTATCGCGTCCCGCGCAATCGACTGCCTGCTGTCGGAAACCGCTGGCACGGCAGCTGGCCTCTGGTTGGTTCCCGACATCGAGGGTGATTCCACGAACGACGTCGCGGATCTCAAACTCGTTTCCAGTGCAGCCCTGGACTCGGGTGGCTATTTCCGAATTTCGGAGTTTCTAGCAACGACGGTTCTCGGCGATGGCGAGGCTATTTTGGCGCGAAACGTAGCTGACGACAGTGTTTTGAGTGCGCGTGATAGCGCGGGATTGATCCACGCTACGAGTGTTATTGTAGCCCCGATTCGACATGACGATCGCGTCGCAGGCGTGGTGCACCTCTATTCAACTCGCGTCGAACGAAATCTGGAACCAGAGGATTTAGAATTCAGCTTGGCTGTAGCGGAAAACGTTGCCCTGGCTCTTCGTAACCTCGATCGTCAACAGGAACTGGCGGAAGACTTATTCGAAAAGCAACGCGAGATAGCCGATCTGCGCTCGCAACTAGGCGCCGAGTGTCAGATCATTGGCAGCAGCGCACCATTGATGCGAGTTCAACAGGAAATTCTACGCGTTGCGCCGAGTAAGGCGACCGTGCTGATTCGAGGCGAGAGTGGCGTCGGAAAAGAGATGGTCGCCCGGGCGATGCATTTTGGAAGTCCTCGATGCGATGGGCCCTTCGTCTGCCTGAACTGTGCCGCGCTTACGGAAACACTATTGGAGAGTGAACTATTTGGACACGAGCGAGGCGCGTTTACGGGCGCGACTGAGCGAAAAATCGGCAAGTTCGAGGCGGCTCACCACGGAACGCTGATGCTGGACGAAATTGGCGAAATGACGCCGTCGACGCAAGCCAAATTCCTGCGAGTATTAGAGGGGCATCCATTTGAACGAGTGGGAGGGAGCAAATCCGTTCAAGTCGACGTCCGCGTGATTGCCGCAACGAACCGCGACCTTGAAAAAGCCGTCACCGATGGTCTCTTTCGTCGCGACCTCTACTTTCGCCTCAACGTTGTCGAGATCCAAGTTCCACCGCTACGCAAGCGTCCCGACGATGTCGTCGAGTTGGCCAATTTCTTTCTCGGCAGATTTATTCGGGAGACCGGCCGACGAATTGACGGCTTCGCACCCGACGCTATCCAACAGATGCGTCGCTATCACTGGCCGGGAAACGTTCGTGAACTCAAGAACGTTGTCGAACGGGCCGTCGTCTTGGGCCAGAGTAACCGAATCACCTGCGATGATTTGTCGCTGTCAAACTTGAAGACGTCCAGTGAGTCTGGCGAGATTGAGATGCTCGCTTCACCAAATACTTACGCTCCAAGGTCGCTATCCGACGTCGAGAAACAGCACATTGTGGCAACGTTGGAAGCGACGGGTTGGAACAAGAGCCGCTCTGCTATCATCCTTGGGATTGAACGGTCCACCTTGGATCGCAAAATAAAACGCTACGACCTGAAACCGGACGCTTCCTAGAGTCTTTCGGGTGTGACTCGTGATATTCTCACACGAAGCCACAAAGATTGGGATGAAGACGCGGCATGCAGCTATACGTCGTTTTTTGTTCGGTGTTCGGTGTTCGGTGTTCGGTGTTCGGTGTTCGGTGTTCGGTGTTCGGTGTTCGGAGCAGGAGCAGAGAGGAAAGAGGAAAATCCATAACTGTGTGAGCACGAATTATATTCTCACACGAAGGCAAAATAGCTCCTGCTACTTCTTCACCGATGACGTCGGTACGAATCCGCCAATCGTTGAGGGGAAGCGCCACAGCGAAATGCGGCGAGCAGCCACCAATTGCGCAAGGTCTGCCGAATCGGACCGTACTTCTGCCAGCGTCTGGCACTTACGTAGATGGGGCCAGGAAGCAGTACAACCGGATGAAGGCGTCGGAGAGTTCTCATCAGGATCACGTCTTCCATGATCGGTACATCGGGAAATCCGCCCAAATCCTCATACACGGCTCGGCGGACGAAAATCCCTTGGTCGCCATAGGGTGTACCCATCCACGACACGCGAAGGCTGTTGCCCCACTCGAACCAGCGATAAATTATCGCTGGAGCGTCAATTTTCTGCCGAAATGCACCGCAGACGAGCTGGTCGTTGTCTTGCAGGGCTTGGAACGCTTCTGGGCCAAACCAATTGTCTGCGTGTAAGAAAACCAGCATGTCTCCTGTTGCCTGCTGCGCACCGCAATCTTGCTGCCTGCCTCTTCCAGGGACGGATTCCAGACAGATAGCCCCTGCTGCATGAGCGAGTTGCAGGGTCGCGTCTCGACTGCCTCCATCCACAACGATTACTTCGCCTGCCCCAGCAATCTGTGCGGACTGTACGGCTCGCGTAATATTCTCCGACTCATTAAGTGCCGGGATGATCACTGATAACTTCATAGGTATATTGTTCCGCTGGCGGCCAACGTGCATCATAAAGCACAGACGTGAAGAAAAAACACCACACGTCATGGAACAATCGCGTACGAGCTGAGGGAGCGGGAGTCGATGAAACTTCGTCTGGGAATCATTGGGTTGGGTGATGCCTGGGAATCAAGACACCGGCCGGCCTTGAAAGCGACGTCTGATCGATTTGAGATTCGCGCCATATGTGATCGTGTGGCGGTATTGGCGGAGACCGCGGCGCGAGATTTCGGCGCCGTCGTCGTCGACGGGTACCAGGCACTTGCTGCTCGAGAAGATGTTGACGCCGTCATGATGTTGGCTCCCGACTGGTATGGGCCACTTCCCATCCTGGCTGCGAGCGATCATGGAAAGGCCGTCTACTGCGCAACGTCGCTGGACTTGGAGGCCGACCGCGTCGTCGAGATTCGCAAACGCGTCGAAGAAGCTGGAGTTGCCTTTATGGCCGAGTTTCCTCGCCGGACGATGCCGGCGACTCTGCGGCTCAAAGAGTTGATCGCCACTCGACTTGGACAACCTCGACTTTTGTTCTGCCACGAACGATTACCTCCACCACCTAAAAAAGTTCGCTACGATTCTCACCGCCCGTTTTCGAGTGGATTGCGGGAAATGATGGAATTGGTCGATTGGTGCCGATATGTGGTGGATAGCGAGCCTTCATCGGTCTCGTGTGTTCAACATCGTCAGGTTGAGGGCGAACCGGCGAAACATGACTATCGGATGTTGAGTTTGGATTTTTCGGACGGCGAGTATGGGACCGGTCCGTTAGCCCAGATAAGTTATGGGAGGTATCTTCGCGCAACTTGGCCGGAAGCCGCTTCGTTTCGACCGCCCTGTGGATTGCAGGTCTGTTGTGAAAACGGTGTTGCCTTCATCGACTTACCGGCCACTTTGGTTTGGTTCGACGAGGCAGGTCAGCACATCGAGTCACTCGACAGCGAACGTCCGGTTGGCGAGCAATTACTGATCCAATTTCATCGCGCAGTGACTAGCTTAGTAAGAAAGACAACCGACATGGACGACGCCTTTCGCACGTTACATATCGTCCAACAATCGGCCGCCAGCTTTGCCAGTGGACAGCGAATCATCTTGCAGCTGTAGAAAGACGCGAAGGGAATTTGGCCGGTACGTCGCACAGGTGTGCTTGGCTAGTGTAACTCGGGGTCACATCGTGTTAGTGGTCGATGAATCGTCCGCCTCATGATCGCCTCCGAGCCTCTCAATCGCCCTCAGTTCTTCCAGCCAAGTGCGAATGTCGATCGGATATTCGCTCGCCATGTTGCCCATGATCAATTGTCGATGAATTGCGGCAGCGCCTTCTTCTCTCACGTTGGCGGCTTCGGCCGTCGGGAACCTCTTGTTCGGGTCCGGTTCGATTAGCTTACGGCAGAATTGCATCAACAACGGATTGACGGTTACCTCGTCCGGGAGAATCTCGGCTAAACGACGAGGTAGTACACGCTTTGCTTCCAGTAGATCTGGAAAGCTCAACGTGCTCGAAAAACAGGGGATTCCAGCAAGCAACTCCACCAGTACATAGCCAAGCGAGGCCAAATCACTCTGTGGTGTGCACTCGCTGCCCTGCAGAACTTCAGGAGCGGCGTACTGGGGTGTGCACGACCGCTGCGTCGGTGGTTCTGCGATCTTGAACGCTGAACCGATGTCGATGATCTTGGCGCTGCCCGTGAAGTTCAACATGACGTTCGCCAGTTTCACATCACTGTGGACGATCCCGTCGCGGTGCAGAGCGTCCAATGCCGAAAGGCAGTCTCGCACGATCGCCACGGCAACGCCCGCTTTTAGTCTCGACTGAACCTTCCCCTTGGTGACCACCACCGATCGGATAAATTCCCAGCGGTGCGCTGGAAGCGACTTCTGCAGCGTCTCCAGTCGTTCATTCGATAATAGTCGGCGAAGGTCGTATCCATCGATCCACTCCATCACCATCATCCGTATTCGGTTTCGATCGACGAAGTTATGAACGTCGATTAGATGGTCATGCTGGATTTGGGCGACTTGAGCAGCAACGGTGGCGATGCGGCACATCGCATCCTCGTAGGACGAAACATCCCGGTATCGCTCGGGAGAGAAGATCTTCAAGGCAATGGGTAGCGTAAAGCCGTCGGTCCCCCGCCGCTCGGTCAAGAATACCACGCCCTGTCCACCCTGCCCCAGTAGTTTTGAGAGCGAATGGTGGGTCGTCCAACTAAATCGTTGTTCGTCCCGTAAGGCGAGGTAATACCGAGTCAGTTCGTTTTTCGGCATGTCATCGGTTCGTGAGCCACGAAGTGTAATCGTGGCATTTTCATCAAAATTGGTTGTACCAAACGTCATTTCGTTCGATCTGCCGAATCAGTTTTTCCCATCAAGACCGCGAACGGGTTCTTCACCCATCATATCTCGCACGGCACAAAGGGGGGAAGGTGGTTTATCTCGGTTTCTTTCCGTTAACCACTCGCGATGCTTCTTCTTGTTTCCCTGCGACCGATGGACCACACAAGTTTCTGGTGAAGAAATCGGACTTATTAGAGGTCGAAGCCTCTTCAATTTGTGGACAGCTGGCGGGCGCATTACGAATACTCTGGGCGCCAGTTCGACGACAGCACCGCGTGATTCTCCGGCCGAGGGAATCCCAGCCGTTTGTCGACCAAATTCAACATCGGCTGCCGGTTCAGGAACCGTCGTAAATTCTCGGCGGCAAAGTCCGTCGTGACGTTGACCCGATGTCTCGATTGAGCGCCAACGTGAGGTGTAATGACGACATTGGGCAAGTCCCACAATCGACTGGTTTCCGACAACGGTTCGACTTCGGTAACGTCGAGTCCCGCGGCTCCCACACGCCCTGATTCGAGTGCATCGATGAGATCGGATTCGACGACCACCGGTCCTCTGGCAACATTGATGAGTATGGCTCCACGCCGCAGTTGGGCAAACGTATCACGGTTGATCAGTCCTTCTGTCTCCGTGTTCAGCGGGACTGTGAGGATCAATATGTCGGTGTCTGGTAACGCCCGAGACCATTCGGCCGAACCGAAAACGGTATGCACGTGTGCTGGACAATCGCCGGGAAATAGGTCTGCTGCCCAGAGTTTGACACGAAATGGGGCCAAAACTTCTGCGATTCGGCGCCCGTTCCCGCCGAACCCGACGATCCCGATTGTCTTGGCATGGATTTCATCAGTCGGGCGGCGGATGAACTCTCGATTTTGCTGCGCCCGATAGAATTCCGGCATACTGCGGAGGATTCCAAACAATAGGGCAAATGTCTGTTCGGCCACCTGGTTTGCGAACAGTCCAGAGGCGCTGGTCACCAGGATATCCGACTCGATCACCTCCGGTGTCAGACAATGGTCGAGTCCAGCAGCTGACGATTGAATCCAGCGAAGTCGATTTTTCGCCACAATTTCTGGCCAGGGGACCGGCACTTTGCCATGCCCAATGAAGATGTCCGCGTCCAAAAGCTCGCTGGCGACCCCCTCCTGCCCTGCGTCAACGAGCTCGATAGAGGGGGAAACGGCCGAAAGTTGCTCGACATGTCGTCGCTCGACAGGATAACAAAGAACAACACGCATCGAATTCTCTATCTTGGCTTACCGGCCTTGTTAGCCCATAATAGTTGGGTGATCGCGGATTGACGATACACCCCGCCTCCGCCATTGTCTACTGCCAGCGGTCGGCCACGACCTAACCAGCCACCGCGCGTGCGGCCAAACGCGATACCACTCAACCAAGTTGTCCTTTCGCGGGACCAACCCGAGAGATATTAAACGCAAATGAAGATTGTTCGCTACGGCTGGTTCACCCTTCTCGCCCTTTTCATGCTGAGGATAGGCGTGGGGTTCCATTTTTTTGGCGAAGGATTCGACAAAATCCGAAACCCCAAACCGTTCTCTACTCACTTCTTCATGGCGGCTAAGGGGCCGTACGCCGATGAGTTTCACGCGATGGCCTGGGACGCCGACGGCCTTGTTCGTCTTGGTTATCAAGCCAATACGGATACCGGTTTCCCGGAAGTTGAGATGAAAGCAACGAAGGAATTCTGGGAAGCATACGCAAAGAGCGTGTCGCGCCACTACCGGTTCAGCAAAGAGCAAAACAAGGAATGCGATAGGATTGTCGGAGACTATCTCGTACTGGTCGACCAGTTCGTCAACGGTTACCGGGATGTCAAGGGCAAGTTTATTCCAGGCTATGAGGCTGAACTGATTGAGTATTTCCAGGCGGTGGAACGCCGAGAAAACGATCGGGGCGACGACGTCCGCCAAAATGTGGCAACACTGCGGGGTCAGGTCGCAACATGGGAAGGCGAAATCGCGCAGAAACGAGCCCCCTTGTTGGCGCAAGTGGAATCGTTGTGGCGTGGTCTGGAGGCGGATCTCAATCGAGTGGTGGAGAACACCGACCTTGAGGGTGCGTTGGTAAAGGAAATGGAACAGCACAAGAAGCAAATCAAGAAACCGTGGTTGGCAATTGGAAAAATCGGCCGCAAGAGAGTCGATTCGGTTGCCATTGACCGGGTCATACCGTGGTTTGACTGCACGGTGGGAATCCTGTTGATCCTTGGGTTGTTTACACGCGTCGCGTCATTGGCCGGCGCCGTTTTTCTGTCAGGAGTCGTGGTCACGCAGTGGCCGGGAGCGGTTGGGGCTGCGTCAACTTGGCCACAACTTATTGAAATGTTAGCCATGTTGACCCTTGCCGCAGTTGGCGCGGGTCAATTCGGTGGGCTGGACTACTTTGTCGGCATCTATTGTCGCTCGAAGAAACGGGAAGAAAACGAATGAATTTGACACCGGAAGAACGTGCCGTTGGCCGTGAGAACTACTACGAAGCGGCCGAAGTGAATCGTCGTGATTTCATGCTCAAGGCCTCGGCAATTGTCGGGACCGGTGGAGCCGGCCTTGGAGCCTTCTATTTTGGCTACGAGAAAATTGGAGACCCTGTCCGCATCGGTGTTATCGGCACTGGTGACGAGGGGAATGTGCTGCTGGGCGCGATGAATCCGGATTACCAACAAGTGGTCGCCATCGCCGACATTCGACCGTCTAATATTCACCGTGCGTTCCACGGTGACTACGACTCACCCGGAGCATTAAAGGCCCGCCCCGGTTTGATGTCCGTGTATGGCTGGAACAATGAGCGCGAAGCGCGGAAGCACGTCAAGGTGTACGTCGATTACAAGGAGATCTTGGCGGACAAGGACATCGAGGCGGTCGTGATCGCCCTTCCGCTTCACTTGCACGCGTCCGTTGCCATCGAGGCCATGTTGGCCGGAAAGCACGTGCTCACCGAGAAACTGATGGGAAAAACTGTGGCCGCGTGTAAGTGGATGTCGCGAGTCTCCTATCAAGAGAAAATGTTGCTTGCCACAGGTCACCAAAGGCACTACAGCATCTTGTACGACAACGCCGTCAATATGCTTCGCTGGGGTCTGCTAGGGGAAATTCACCACATTCGGGCTCAATGGCACCGGGGTAACCTACCGGGAAGGGATAGTTGGCAAAAACCACTGCCCGGCGGTGAAATGAGACATGACAAATCGAAACCTGTACCCCTCGACGTGATTGCCAACAATATCAAAAAATGGACCAACGAAGTGGCGAAGCTGGGCGATTCCCAAGCGAAGGAATTGCTCAAGCGAAAACTCACTCAATGGGAAATGTTGAACGAGGACATATCTGTCGAGGCGTCCAAGTACGGTTACGTCGACAACAAGATCGGCGCCCGCGACGTCTCAGCGCTGGAAGAGCTAATCCGCTGGCGACTGTTCGAGCGGACCGGTGGGGGCCTGATGGCGGAACTCGGTAGTCACCAGTTGGACGCCGCCAGCATCTTCATTTCAGCACTGCGGGCTGATGGGAAGAAAGCTCATCCACTGTCCGTGCACGCCGTGGGTGGTCGCCATCTGTTTGCCGAGGACCGTGATTCGGCCGACCACGTTTACTGTATGTTTGAATTCCCCGGTCCTGGCTACGACAAGAACTTTCCCGTTGGCTACAGAGATGTCGTCAACATGATACCGGATCCTGAAAGTGGTGTACCCAGTTACGATGATGATGCTGCCAAGCGGATCATCGTCAGCTACTCATCGATCAATGGAAATGGATTCGGTGGTTACGGCGAAGTGGTCATGGGAACTCGTGGCACACTCGTGCTGGATCGAGAAAAAGAGGCAATGTTGTATTCGACCTCGAGTCCTTCCACACGAGTCGGCATCAAGAATGATGGAGGAGGGCCGACGATGGACACGTCAGCCAGCGGTCAGGCTGGGCCCGTTGCCCAGTCGGCGCAGCCAAAAGACGTCAGTCGCGGCTATCGTGAAGAGATGGAACATTGGGCATGGTGCATTCGCCAAAAGAACTTCGAGGAGG
>DUDC01000003.1 GCA_012959465.1 Planctomycetaceae bacterium | reverse complement strand
GCCGCGCCCCACATAAAAATAGCCTTTGCTTCGGGCGTATTTTAAGATCTTCCAATTGATAAGGAAATAGGAGACAAAGTCTTTCTCTCGAATAATTTGAAGTTCTTTTTTAATACGGTCTAACACTTTATTGCTGGGTGTTTCGTAACGGTATGAAAGTCCGTGATAGGTAAGTTTTTTTAATAAGCGAAAGTCCAGTGCTTCATTTCCGGTGTAGGTATGTTGGTTGTTTGGTTTTTGGGGCTCACGTCGAAAAATGTCATAATGACAACGTCGCACCAAGCCCGTTCCAGGTTGGACATGTCGTCATGAGTAATCCGTACCAGAGTATGGTCAATATTGCGGCGACACGTCCCGGCCGACTAGCCGGCGTCTGGTATTGGCTTGCATGGGGCCTTGGTACCATGTCAATCATTCTTAGTTGGTTGTCGATCGTACCGCCGTTGATCGGTTGGACCGGTTTTGGCTTAGCCCTCGTCGCGGCTGTCGTTTCACAGTTTTTTCTCGCGGACCAGACAATACCTCATCGTCCACGTGATCTGGCCGTACTTACAAACGAGATGGTGGATCGGCGGGACCACGGCTACCGTGTGGCAACTCGCCAATGCCGATCGGGCGGCACGGTCCTCTATGATGGCGTGGCAGTCACTATCACCGCAGAAAAAATCGTCTGTTCAACGATCTCGCCGTTGCCGCCAGAGGAGCTGGACGAATTTCATGCCCAGGAGCAGGCAAGAGTCGCCGAGGCCGCTGTGGGACGATTGGTCGATGAGGTCCCCGATTTTCCAGTTGATTCCACATTGCACCCAATCGTTACAGTCATCATTTCGGAATTCGGAAAAAATGGTATTGAGATTTGCCGGGTGATCGAAGGCGACGTGGCCTGGGCAGCCCGATAGTTGCCGCCAGATGCCGATACGTTCTGTTCCGCTAAGTGATTCCCAGTTTCTGCCAGTGGACGCCCGGTCGTGCCTCGACCGATACTCGCGATCGACTCTTGGGATGTTGCCAAGCTATCGAGCGAGCGTGAAGCGCGATCCAACGGTCACGCGGTTCTGCCGTTTGCGGCCCAAACAAACGCTCAGAACCGTATTGTTCGTCGCCCCAAATGGCGTGTCCTCGAGACGCGGTCTGAACGCGAATTTGATGAGTTCTGCCGGTTTCTAGTCGAATTTCTAACAGGGATGAATTCTCATGGTTAAATAGCACGCGGTAATGCAAGACCGCCGATTTTCCACCCGGTGAATCTGGCGCCACAATTTCCGCGCCCGCGACGTCGGGGATTTTTCGAATGGTGTCCCTCCACGTTCCGTGCGCCGGCTCAACATGTCCTTCGACCAACGCCCAATAGCGCTTGTCGACCGTACGGTCTAGAAATTGATCGCAAATTTTGCGTGTCGCTCGCACATTTCGAGCCATGATGAGGACTCCCGATGCGGGGCGGTCCAGGCGATGCGGTAGACCGAGGTAGATCTTGCCCTCTGGCTCTTCTCTCTGATGAAGAAACTGGCGAACGCGGACCTCCAGACTGTCGATTCCCGGCGGCGCTTGAGTTAGAAGGCCTCCTGGTTTCACGACCGCTAGGCATGGTCCGTCTTCATAGAGTAATTCAAATCCGTCGGGCATCGCATTAAAGAGTTTTAAACTGAGTGAGAAAACTCGATGGGTCCGACGCGATTTGGAGTACCCCTCGCCATCGGCCTGCACGAGACCACTACTATTTGCAATCAGCCATCAAACCACTGCTGTGTCGGATACAAACGTGCTTGCATCGGCCGTCATTCTACCATCACAAAACGGCTTGGCCCAGATCGCAAATTTGATCCACAGGCGTCATGGAACGTGAACGCTCGCGAAACCTGTACGCATTTCTGCAAGCGAAGACGGCAAGAGTTGGCCGTTACGACTTGCTTTTAGGAGAAACCGAGATCGCTCTGGCTGGGCAGAACGAAAGGTGGCCGATAGTGAGTTGTGAGCATGGCGTTGGCTTCGTCGTCACTTTTTACCAGCTCCAACGAGCTGTCAATCGTCAAGGGACGGCCTACGCAGATGGTCAAATGTTCAAGCGGGATTTGGTTTTCCACGAGATGTCGTAACGTCCAATCCCAGGTGCGTCGCGCCTGATCGTTCGTTGGAAAGCCGTCCAGCACGGTCCAGGCGAGTTGAGCTGGCGTCGGTCGCCCGAGTCGATACGAAATGTTGGCCAAATGGCACAGCGCACTCGACAAGTGACCTTGCTCGATGTCGGCGTGCAAATCATGTACACGACGGTGGCGTACGGCTTGCACAAAATTGTCGAAGTGATCGCCACGGCCGGAGAAGGTGCGGAGCTTTCGCCCGTCCGATGAGAAGGCGGTGGCGTTCGAATAGCTGGATACCACCAGATAACCTTCCTCGCATTCAAAGATCACGCCAGCTCGGATGTTCCTTCTCGCTACCGTCTTCAGACCGCGGATCTCGACTACGAGAGACTGGTCACCGTATTCGTGATGTACGACCTGTGTATTGGGCGCGTCTGCTTCGTCTTGGAAACCGAACCGGCCACCGTAGCTGAGGACTCGGTCGCTCAGCCGGTTCATTCCCAAACCCCAGCGAGCAATATCCATCTGATGGAAACCACGATTTCCCAGCTCACCGTTCCCGAATGCCCATTGCCATTGCCAGTCGAAATGGAGATTTGCTGTCGCCGAATCTCTGTTCCACGATGGCCCCAACCAAAGGTCGTAATCTAATTCTGGTGGCGGTTGGAAACGCCCCACCGTGCCGATCGACCTCCGCGGCGTAAAATTGATGCCCTTGGCGACACGGACTTTACCTAGCTTTTTTTGATGGAGAAATTCGATCGCTTCGCGCAGTCCGGGGTGTGAACGAGGCTGCATTCCAGCTTGGCAGATTCGCCCGTAGCGACGACTGGCTTGAACCATGCGTCGACCTTCGGTCATGTTGTGACTGACGGGCTTCTCGACGTAGACATCTTTGCCAGCTTGCATCGCCCAGACGGCGGCTAGTGCATGCCAGTGATTGGGAGTCGCAATGGAAATAAGGTCAACATGGTCCGCGTCGAAGGCTCGACGCAGATCGGCCGACACCTGAGGGCGTCGCCCTTGCATGGCCTCTACTTCGTCGGCCCGTTTGTGAGCGATCTGTTGGTCTGGGTCACAGATCATCACAACCTGTGTGTCGGAGCGTTTGGCGAAGGCCCGTAAATGACTTGCGCCGCGGCCGCGGACGCCCAGTACGGCGACACCCAGCCGATTGTTGGCGCCGTGCCGTGCGTCGTTTTGCTGCCATGTATCCCCGTAGGCGATATTGCCCGTAACAGTTGACGCGGCAACGAGCATCGACTCTTCGAGAAACTCACGTCGGGTTTGTTGGTTGCGTGTCATCGAGGTTGCCTGGTGTCATTATCCCATGGACTCCTAGGATTTTACCATGCAATGGCTGTAAATTCGATGCGGAACAATGCGGATTTGAGTCGCAGGCGCTAGCCTCGGGTTTTTGACAGAGCCAGTGCCACAAGTGCCACAAGTGCCACACATTGGCGGGCCGAATGTGGGCAAAGCGCTAGCCATAGAAAATCTGGTTCTTTGGTAGCGACACATCGGCTGGGTCGAATCGCCGTAGACCGACTAACTGGGAAACCAACAGCCCCAAGTAGGCTGGCCCCAATACCAAATATCGTTGCCACAGTCGTTTGGGATCGTGCACCAAACGATAGAGCCATTCCAGCCCCCAGTCCTTGAGCCGTTTTGGTGCCCAAGGCACGATTCCGGCATGAAAGCTATAGGCAGCGCCTACTGAGATAACGGGCATTGAAAGGGTGTCTCGGCATTCGAACGTCCACACTTCCTGACGTGGACAACCGAGTCCGCAAAAAGTTATCTTGGCGCCGGAGTCACGGATTTCTTGGTTCACTTCATCCCGTTCCGATTCCGTCAATTGACGGAATGCCGATGCTCGCATACCGGCGATTTGAAGTTTTGGATACTTCTCGAGAAGATTGTTTTTCAATATCGCCAACGTCTCGTCGGTGTTGCCAAAAAGAAAGATGGGTAGTTCTTCCTCGGCGGCCCGCTCACAAAGACGCAGCATGAACGTCGGTCCGTCGACGGTGCGCTTGAGTCCCAATCGATAGAGCCAATTCAGAGCCCATCTTACAGGTTGCCCATCGGGTGTAAGCATGTCGAATTGATTCAATCGATACCGCTGGCACTTGTCGAGGACGCCGGTCATTAGTCCATGGACGGCAATCGCCGATACAGAATACCCGCGTCGTTGATGAGCAGCTGCAACCACACGCTCCAAGCCAGCGTCAAAATCAATGGCGTCGATCAGGATTCCAAGAATGTTCTTCTTTCCGTGGTCAATCATGGTGTCGACGTTTTCAATGTTGATGGAGTTGAAAAGGGTGGGGCGATTCGATCGATTGCCTTCTGATAGATCGAGAGAAGTTGTTCCAGATAACGGTCCTCGCCAAACTCTAACTGGGCCCTGTGGCGAGCTGCTTCACCGAGCTCCCGGCACAGCGTCGGTGATTCGACGATGCGTTCGATGGAGGCGACCAATGCGTCAACGTCTCCAACAGGAAACAGGAGTCCCGACTTGCCGTGGTCAACTAACTCGGGTATCCCGCCAATCCGTGAAGCGACGACAGGAACGCCGTGGCTCATCGCTTCGCTGATTACAAGCGGGCACATTTCGTAGTTATTGCTCGGTAAGACAAGTAGTCGGGCTTGTCGATAGAAGTCAATCATCGCCTGCCGTTCGAGCTTGCCAACGAATTCAACGTTTTCACTAGCCATGGATCGGAAATTCGCTTCCTCGGGTCCCGCTCCGGCCAATCGAAAAGCAAGTTGTGGCAGTTTTCGGGCCGCTGCTAGCAAGGTTGGGATGCCTTTTTCTGCGCTGAGGCGACCGGCAAAGGCGACGTAGTGATTTTCTGCCGGATCGACGGCAGCGAATGGTCCGGGCGCCATGTTGGGAAGTACAGAGATTCGCTCCGCGTCATAGCCGCTCTGAACCAAACGCTGTTTGGCAAATTGGGTCAACGCGATAAAGATGGTCACGTTGTCTCGAAAAAGGCCCAATTTCCTCGCTGTCTGACTGCGAATAGCGTAGGCCCAACTTTCAAGACGGTTGTCACGACAGTTTTTGAATCCGCATTGCAATGCACTACTTGTCAGGCACGTGTCACATATCTTTCCATCTCGCATGTGGTCCGCTCGAGGGCACGTCAATTGCTGGTTATGTAACGACAGGACGACTGGTACGTTGTTCTTTTTAAGGGCGCGAAAAATCGATGGAGAAAAGAGAGGATAGGTATTGTGAGCGTGGACGACATCTATCTGATGGGCCTCAACCTCACTAAGGACCTCTGCCGCTGACCAAGGATTATAAATTCCACTGGCAAAGGCATACATTTTTCCGGTAAGACCCGGTGCCAAGTCGCGACTCGATTTAACCAGGGTGCGCACTTCGCCTCCGTGTCGTCGAATCAACTCTTCGGTTCGCTGTACAACGGTTTCTTCACCGTTGAACAAGCTCCGATACTGGTTAAATACTTGTAACAGTCTCACACTTCGACCTCTGATGTGGCTGTTGGCGTTTCTGCGACGGGGCTCTCGTTCGGCGGTTCGTTGCCAAGCGATTTTGAGTCTTTTTTGTCGTGTTCGTCGCTCGATTTGGAGTCAGTCGTCTTGACGATGGTTCGGCCATTACGAAACTCGAGCGAGTCGAAAAATGCCTTCTGTTCAAAGAGTCGAGGCGCCAGCACATTGAGGGTTTTCCTCAAATACCCCTCTGTTCGCCACAGTTGCGTACGGCGACCCAGTGCGGTCCCCGAATCGCGGAGGAGGAGTGCCCAAAGATAGGCGGGTGCAACATAGAACATCGCGTGGATAAGACGAATCCCGCAGGTGGCGAATAGACCGGACCAACCCGCTTCGCGATATTCGAAGTGCGCTGCGTGTCCCGCCCCACCTGACAACGAATCCCAGCGAAAGAACTCGGGCTCCAGGCGGTCGCGTCCGATTCGATGCCGAATTGGTGCGTCTGGGGTAAACCATAGCGAATGGCCGGCCTCGTAAGCTCGAATAAAGAAGTCGCTGTCAGAGCCCCCTGTCGTCATCGACTCGTCGAAATTACCGAGTTCGTCAAACAGCTCTCGAGCGACCATCGTATTTCCTGTCCCAGGCAGGTCTTTTCCAACGTAGGGATGGAGTCGCGAATAAAAATCTAGCTCGCGAAGTGCTCGACGGCAGATTGGGCCGAGCCACTCCAGTTCATCCGCAGGCAGATCTAACAGAACTGGGCCGCCGACGATTTTCGAATGGCAATCGCGAGTTGCTTTAAACAGACCTGACAGCCAATGCGGCGTAGCCAGCTGATCGTCGTCGAAGAACGCGATCCAATCTGACTCGGAATTCCGTAGACCCTCGTTTCGAGTTGGGGCGTCTCCAGGCGGCACGCTATGGCAATAGAGAATGGATATGTCACTTGTTGCCGCGCGGCATTCGACAACTTCCTTTGTGTTGTCGCTCGACGCATTATCGATGACAACGATGTCGTAGGTAAACAGACCCTCCGTCTGTTGGGCTTCCAGAGACTCCAGTGCTTCACCTAGCCAGGAGGCGCGGTTGTAGGTCGGAACAATGATACTGATCGTCGGCAACTCTGCCGGATCGGATTCGTAGTTGCCCGTTCCGTCGAGGGCCGGGATTGTCAGTTCTATCTTGTGCCGTGTGATTGCTCGGATCTTGGAGCGTTCTGCCCTGATACGAGTGCGAAGCTGGTCGGCCCAGCTGTACCAACCGCTCAGCATTCCTGCCAAAGTTGCGCCCGTATTCCAAGAGAATGCGTTAAAACGTCCCCATTCGAACGGCGTTTCGCGTATGTCATTGACGTGCGGGCCGGTAGATAACGCGCAGCGGACGCCGAGCTGTTTAGCGACTCTCTGCAGCGATGAGGCATTGAAACCAAAACGTGGTATTCCATAGGGAAACGCAAAGAGGGGGTTCTCAATGCCGAGTTCTGTCCGTAGATACTCCAAACACAATCGCATGTCCTCTTCGAATGCTTCCGGTCGATGGCGGAAGTCTTGGTGCGTGTGCGTATGGGCGCCGAGAGTTATAAGCGGGTGTTTCATCAACTCGCGACATTCGTCCAAGCTCAGCGGTGCGTAGGCTGTTCTCGGTAGAGCTTCGCAGTTTTTCACAGACCAGTGGTCGCAGGGAAATGGCTCGTCTTTATCAATATACGCGGTGGCCAAGAAGATCGTCGCCGGAATCCCCAGGTCCTCGAGGATGGGTAGTGCGTTCACCAAGTTGTTGCAATATCCATCATCGAAAGTAACGCAGGTCACTTTGTCTGGCACCACTTCGCGGTTTTCATGGCACTGGACGAGTGTCTCTAGTGACCAAAACGAATAGCCTCTCCGGAGAAGTCCCTCGAGTTGTTTGCGGAAACGACGCGGGGTTACATTGATCGTCGGCGCCGAAATACCCTTAACATGGGGCGTGACACGATGGTACATCAGAATACTGGTGCGGTCTTTTGCTGCCGAGCCAAATAGGCGGTTCATCGCCGCCGCAAAGTAGGCGACCATCGGTATGATGGCGGCCGCCAGCATTTGGCGTAAGCCTGAATTGGCTGGCACCCAGCGGTTCACAGTTGCTGCATCGCACGAGTCGGCGTTGCTAGGAGGTGTTTTTGGCATCAGTAAGGTGCCTTACGTAGGGTCGTATTGGTGTCTTTTTTGGCTTCACTTCAGTGGAGTCAGCGAAATTCGAACCACTCCCTGACGCGGTAGTAGACTCGTCCTGGAACTCGCGCCGGGGCTCGCAATGGCGAGTTGCGGACTCGCTCTAATGTGCGCCGCCAAGTGTCTGTGGCGAACTTTCGCAGTGGACTCAAGTCAACGGTACCGTCGCCGACTTCCGTGATACCGGTCATTGTCCGCATCTTGTAGCTGGTCATGCCACGACCAAGGTCGATCTTCGAAATACCCAAATCGCCCGACTGTCGGGCCAGCTCAAGTAATAAGATCCGACCGGGCGAGTACTTTTGATACTCCTGAGAATATGTCGGGAACCACCAGTGCAGAACACCATCGGCGTATAGCCCATAATGAGCAGCCAACAACGTGTCACCCGCGTACAGTGTGTTAATCACGCCACCAAATTCGGCATCCCGGTCTCGTGCCATGTTTTCGAGCAACTGGCGAGTCCAAGGATAGGCGAAGATGTCAGTGGCGTTCGTCCGCTCGTACTGTTCGGACTTCCAGGCCAACAGCTGCTGCCAAGCGTTCTCGGACTCATCGTGAAAGACCAGCCGCAATTCACCAACTTCGCGGCCGACCTTCCTCGCTTTGCGTTGTGTTTGCTTGAGTTCGTCAGCTCCCATTTCCCGTCGTGTTTTCTCGTAGGCGGGAAAACCCTCCGAAAGGTCGAGGTAGGGCGAGCCGTCGGTCGTGTAGAACGCTGCTGAAAAGCAGGGCTGACTTGTCAACCAATGGTCGAATTGGAATCGCGATAATTTGCAGCCACGAAGAAACTCTTGAGCACCGAAGGCAATGTCGTTTGGACCGATAATTGCCTGGTAGTCGGACAACCGTCCGCCAATTGGCCGCGCTGCGTCGCGGCCAATTCGTTCCATGGGTAAGTAGCCCAAAGCACGTCCGGCCAAATCACGAAAAACGGCAATGTGTGTTTCCGATCGCACGGCATTTACTGCCGCCGTAAAATTCGGGTGAAAATAGGGACTATCTAGACTCGGATTGGCCAGTTGCAACTGTCGCCAATGTGTGCGATCGGAGTCTGAAAACTCGTTGGCATGGATCAGTTCAATGCGCATGAAGTGCCTCCTCCATCGAGTGGTTACACTCCGATGTGTACGCCACCGGATCTTCGCCATGGTCGATGGAAGACTCGTGATGGCCGATCGGCACCGACT
>DUDC01000002.1 GCA_012959465.1 Planctomycetaceae bacterium | reverse complement strand
CTCCCCGACAGTTGGCATTGCCGGTGACCACCCGTCGTCGCCCGACCAGGCTGTCGGCCACGGTTGCCACGACGGCCAACGCTCGTCAGCAGCTGGTCGATGTGGATTCGAAGGTGATCTTCACGGTCGAGTTTGCTGGAAAGGACACGTTCCGGATCCGGCTCCCCGAGTCGATCGGCCAGGACGCTCAGATCACCACCACTCGGACTCCCGGAGGCGCCTCGACACCGGTTCCAATCCGCGAAAAGTCGGCTGGTGAACCCGAAGACGGCTGGGTGACCTGGACGATCGTGATGCAGCAGGAGTTGACCGGACGGGTGGCATTTGATGTCAGTTGGAACGTGAAGACGAACGGCGACGAGTCGGGCGAGAACACCAAGATCGAGGTCCAGCCGCCTCAGGCCCTGGATCTCGACAACGACAACATCACCGGCGAGGTGGTGATCAAGAAGGCTGATGCGTTGGAGGTCAAGTGGCCGACCGACGAGGAGTTGTCTGGCGGCGGGCTCGAGTACATCGACGTGCGGGAGCTGAAGTTGTTGCCGACGGCCGGTTCGGCCGCATTCCGCTTTCACACTCAACCGGTCAGCATCGAGATTTCGACTCGAAAGTTTGAATCCGAGAAGGTGGTGCAGACGGTTGTGTCGCGGGGTTTGGTCGAGATTGTGATCAACAAGGACGGCACGGCGGCCGTCCGGGCGAGGTACCGGTTGAAGAGCAGCGAGCGTCAGAGGCTGCGGGTGGACATGCCGAAGGGGGCGAATTTGTCCGAGGTGTTTGTGGACCAGAGGAAGGTGCCGGTCGAGAAGGCCGGTGGGAGCGGTGGGGGCGTTGACGGTGAGTCGACCGAGGCGGGTTGGACGTCGTATTCGTTCAACGTGGCTGGGACGAAGACCGACGAGGAGTTTTTTCTTTCGATCCGTTACGACCAGAAGCAGGCGGAGTTCTTTGGCAGTTGGTTTGGCAGCACCGAGGCGATCCTGTTGCCTCAGATCGGAGGCGTCGCGTCGGGCGAGCGTGAGGTGGTGACCCAGGAATTGCGGGCCGTGGTGTTTGTGCCTCGGGAGTACAAGTTGGTCGGTGTGCCCGAGGGTTTCGTGATACTCAGGGAACCCTACGGACGACTCGAACGCTGGTTCGACAACCAGCAACGCACGTCGAATTTGGGTTCACTTCCCGTACAGGGACGTCCGTTTGTCTATGGAAACCTCGGCGGGTCGCAGACATTGGCGGCGACCTGGTGGGAGACGTCATCGATGGCTGCGGGGATCAGCATTCCGATCTTCGCCATCGGATGCGTGCTGCTGTGGACTCCCTGGAGCAACCGTCTGAGTGTTGTGTTGGTGGGGATGTTTGTCGTGTCGCTGTTGTCGTTGTCGTACGCCGACAGCGTGGCCGAAGCGGTGTTGGCGGGTCGATGGGGGATCGGCTTCGGCGTAGCCACCTGGATGCTTGCGGCGGTGATCGGATTCCAGAGGTCGACCGATTTCTCGTCGATCTTCGGCTCGGTAGCCGGCAAGGTGTTCGGTGTTCTGAAGTCCG
>DUDC01000001.1:46395-50135 GCA_012959465.1 Planctomycetaceae bacterium | reverse complement strand
GTAAACACAACCCCTCGCAACTCGATGCCGTTTTCCGATAGCCTCCGCGCCCAATCAACACGAATCTTCAGATCTGGATACATTTCCTCGAGCAGTTGTTGCGCCTGAGTGCGAATCCCGCCGTCGATCTGCTGGCGACCAGCAAACAAGGCCAGCACGACAATCACCACCAGTGCGACCAACCAGATCAAGAGCGTCCGTAAACGCTGCTGCCACGAAACGCGAGACGGAACCGACGAGTTGGTCCTCGTTGGTCGGCGACCGCCAGCGTTTGTCGCGGTCGGCGCTTCGTGCGCATTTGTGGCGACTGGATTCATGAACGCGACCTCCTTTTCGCGTCATGACAGTTCAGGGCACTGCCCTAAACCACCGCAACTAATCATCCTGATCTTTTGCTCGCGACGTCCACAACAGCCAGCAGGCTGCGGCCATGGGGAGCGCCGCCATGATTGCCGGCTGACGATAACGAATCGAGCTGACAAATACGATGTGAATTAGAGTGTAATAAGCCGCTGGGAGCCAGAGCAACCAATACGGAGATCGCCAAAACGAAGCTCGCCACATCCCCCACCCGATGGTGGCGAGCATCAAAAGGAAACCAACGGCGATGCCATGTCGTGCCCATCCATCGGAAAGTACGTTGTGACCAGGCCAAGGGTTCCACATAATCAGCGGCCGTTTGGCAGCTAGGCGTACTGCTTGTGAGGGGTTATCACTCAGCCAATCGACCGCTTGCCGCTTCAGTTGTGCATCCAAATACACCTCAAAAGGCTCGCCGGTAGGCAACTGACCGGCCTTTTGACGTTGTCGGGCTGCCGTATAGGCCTCGGCCGAAAACCACATGTCGCTGCCGCCTGTCGCACGGGGATTCCAGGCGTCGTACATGCTCGCGCCCACCTGGAGCGTCGTGGGGACGAATCGACCGACCGCCTGATAATTTCGAACCCACCATGGCATCATGCCCAAACAGAGGCCGCAGAGGACGATTCCTGACAGCTTAACGTCGTGCCAGCGTCGCTCGCGCCCCGGTGCCAGTGCGCAAAATGCCAGCGCAAAGGGCGTAAAAAGCAACCAACTGGGACGAATTAAGACGGCGATAGCACCCACGGCGCCGGCGCCCAGCCCCCAGAAAATCTGTGGCCAACCCGCGACCTGCGAATGGGCTTTCGACCACAGGAACAAATGGGCAAGCATAAAAGGCACGAAGGGAGATTCGCTCAGCAACAGCACCGATGTCGAGATCGCCCCCGGATAGACGGCCGCCAATAGGCCGGCAAACAACGTGCCGGGTCGGCTACCGATCGTGCCGGCGAGCAACATGACGCACCCCACTCCCGCCGTGCCAAATATCACACCCATGTACCGAGCAGCCGATTTGGAACGACCTACGACACGAAACCAAATGGCGAGCAGACTGGGATATCCTGGCGCGCGAAAGATCTTGCCATCGGACGAGCCATACTCGTACGGTTGCCCGTCGGCCAGTTGCGACGCCAACCGCCAGTAGCTGTCGCTATCCCCCAATGGAAACGACTCGCCATGCCGTTCGTTCCACCAATAGGCGGCGCCGGCGCGAGTGGCAAACGCCAACAACAACACGGCGAGTACCGCCGAGATGTATCGACGACGAGAATCGAACCACGACATGAGGTGTCTCGGAGAAAGGGGCAAAGGCAGGTTGATGTTAGGCGAATGGGATAAAGAGGGGCAAGACACATCGATGGCAGTTGATTTTGCCTGGCTCCTCGTGGGTGACCCAGCGGTGGAGATCAACGATTTTCACGAAGATTTGTCAGTGGTTATTTATCAATCTTCATTTGTCATTTGACGGCGGGGATCGTCACGGATGTACACGGTTCAAGTCAGGTCTAGAAAAAGCGGTGACAAGTCACCGCACTCCAAAGACTCTGGAATGCTCCTCGTGCAGATGCAAAAAAAATACGCCTCGCTGTTTGGCGAGGCGTATTTTGGTTTCAGGTTTCACCGAACATCCGTCATTCGTCGTCCTTTGGATCGTCGGGTTTACCCTTTTCATTCAACTCGACGGTTGAATAGCCGCCCTGCGACTTGAAGTAAACGACCAGCAAGAGGTAGCCGAAGAACATCACGGCCGGAACAGCGGCGGTGAGTTTCAGAGCCATGCGTCCGCCGTACACTCGGGCGTCCTTGACCGGTGTTTGGTCTGTTTTCATATTGGGCTCCCCTTCATCGTCCCACCACTTTTTCAATTTGCTGATTGACTCGGGGATTTCCCCTCCTTGCTCGGAAAATTTGGCATAATCCGATTTCAGAGTCTTGGCGGGCGCAGCTTTGTCACCGTCTTGCTCAACGAGCACACCCACTTTTTGTCCATCGAGACCACGAACTTTTTCGAAGAAAAGAAATCCGTTTTCGGTGTCGGCCTGGTAGCGTTCGTACGAGACCTCGGAGGTCGACTTCAAATTCTCCGCCGCGAATCGATCCTGCTTGTAGCCAATGCCCGGGCCACCGAGAAAACCGGCGGATAACATACCGATGCCGCCGAGAGCCCCCATGGTTAACGCACCGCCTTTCGGGAAGCGTTCGCCGACTATTCCCAACATCGTCGGCCATAAGAACGTCTTGCCGAGGCCGTAGATCGTAACCGCAATCCAAGCGAAGAAGACACCTTCAACGGATCCGAGCATATATAAGCCAGCGGTACCGAGAACAGTGCTGACGCACAACAAACCGAGTGGATTGATTCGATGGACGATCGGGCCAGCAAAGAACCGCAACACGAACATGATCGCCGATGCGTAGATGAACAGATAGAAGCCCTGACCGGTAATCATATTGGTAATGTTGGTAATCCAACTGTCAGTCCCCAATTCCACGTAACCCACGCAGGCATGCAGGAACAGCAACAGCAATAGGACCGGAGAAGCGAACTGCGCCGCCATTTGGCCGAAGGTGATTCCGGCCTTCTTCACATCGGAATCCGGGAACGGTTCACGGATGACAATAGCTCCGTACCAGAGAACCGGGAGCAAGAACAGGGCCATTGGGATTTCCCAGCGGACATTACCCACCATCAGCAAACCGATGACGCCGCCCAAGATCAGACCACCAGGCCAACCAGCGTGGAGAATGTTGAGGTAATGCGTACGGTTTTCCGGATAAACATTGGAAACTAATGGGTTGATTACCGCTTCGCAAAGTCCATTGGCGACGGCAAAGATGAACATGCCCCAATACAAACATTGGAAAGCGGCATCTTTCCCGGCAAGCTCAAAGATCGGTGTGGCAGCCAATGTCACCACCAAAGAGAGCACGTGCAACGCGAATGCGGCCATCAAGATCGCCTTGTATCCCACATTGTCCGTAAACACGCTGGCGAGCATGATGACAATGCCAAAACCGATCAGGCCACCACCGGTAATTTGCCCCAACTCAAACTGAGTAAAACCAAACTCATTGGCCCAATCAGTGAGTACACCAGCACGGACTCCAAATCCAACGCCGGCTGCGATAAGGGTCAGGAAGCTGGCCCACATCAGCTTACCCCGGTTCGTCAATTCACTCATGAATGTTCTCTCCCGCCCTTAGCGCGTGCCAAGAGGCCCATGTATGGATATTGCTAATCTGCGTAAAGATGGCGTTTGACCAAGCTAAGGAGTATAGCGGTTGAGATTTGGATGTAAACAGTTTGAAATCACCATGTTGTGACTCCTCGCGCCAATTTGTCCCGCTCTGACCCATCGGGTACGGATTCACAACCG
>DUDC01000001.1:0-46336 GCA_012959465.1 Planctomycetaceae bacterium | reverse complement strand
GACACTGAAACGACGCCTTGGCTGTGCACGGCCTGAACGTCACCGGGCAGATTACACGACTTGCGGTGGCCAACAGCGACGTCGGCCAGCGAGTTCCAATGTTCGGCGGTCATCGCTTGCTCTGGCCAGCCATGTCGTTTCCATGTTCGTCGCAGGGCTTCCAACAATGGGAAGCGGACGGTCTCCGGACGAAGTACCGGCAGCGAGAACCCAAACTCATGGATCGCGATTGCCGCCTGGTGCGTTTCGATCTGTGGTTCGATCGCGGCTAACGCATCGCTCGCGATGGAACCCAGTTGAGATATCGATTTGTCGACTTCCGCATTGTATTGGTCGCGCAGAAGCGGCAACAGTTCGTGACGAAGGCGATTCCGGGTCCAACGTGTATCGGCATTCGACTTGTCAGTCCGGTAGGGCTGGTCGATGCTTGTGAGATAGTCTTCAACTTGGCTGCGACGACATTGAAGCAACGGACGAATAAGGACAAAGTCATCATCGAACACACGGGTTGCCGGTATCCCGGTCAGTCCGGTCAACCCGGTACCTCGGAGAATTCGATGTAAGATCGTCTCGATCTGATCGTCGGCCGTGTGTGCAGTTGCCAAGTAGCGAGCGCCTTGTTGGCGCGTGACGGCTTTCAGGAAGTCATAGCGGCGTGTCCGGGCCGCCTGTTCGCTCTTCTCAGAGCCGCATTCCGCGGACTCGGTAACGAAGTGATGGCCAAGTTTCTCGGCCAATTCGGCGACAAACGCCTGATCTGCATCGGATTCTGCCTCACGCCAGGCGTGATTATAATGAGCCAGCGTGATGCTGCCCGCATCGACCTGGTTCGTGCTATCGTGGATCAAATGCGTCATAGCAACACTGTCTGCGCCACCGGACACAGCCAACACGACGCGGCAACTGCGGCGGAGTCGACTGGGCCAGACGGCCTCAAACGCGTTTACAATGCCGTCGACCGGAGGAGTCATGGTTGAAGTTCAAGACGGGTCTGGTAGGATGAACATGTGGCAAAGCCCACTGACATTCTCGATAGGTTGTGACACGGCTTTGTCGGGATACTTTTCGACTAGAACCATGATGATACAACGGCGAGCACGCCAGGGAGAGGGTGTGTTGGCAAGTGAAAACGCTCAACAGCTGACAATGTTTTTGGGAGTTCCTGCCCAAATGGTCGCTATTCTGGACCTGGTTCGGCGGGAAACGGCAAAATGAACTATCTGCTCATTCTGGTGGAATTTATCAAGCGATGCCTGGGGCTCGGGGCCCCGCGTTGCCTGATGATGGTACGCCGGGACGGGCGGACATTCGGGTGCCAGCAGAAAAGTCTGTTGTCCCGAATTCTTTTGCCATTTTGGCGGGATCGTCACTCGGTCCTTCGGGCTGAAGAACCGATACCGATTCGAAGAGACGCACCGGCGCCGCCGAGGCGTCGGAAATTGTTTTCCCAATCGAGGCAACATTGAATCTTGCCTGGGTGGGGTTTGCGGAGTGGTGGCGTCGTTTGCCGTCGCTTCCGAACGACAATCAAGTAGCCAAAACCCAATCACCGCCACGCTGAAGCAACCGCTTGCACCTCCCAGGCGATGGTCCGCCGTGTAAACGCGAGAGGACATACGCGTGGATGATGTATTGGTAGGGGTGCTTGCCGCGTTGGCCGGTTTTGGCTTGGCATTTGTCGTCATTCGGCAGCTCGATGCTCGTCAAAAACGAGACGCGACAGCTGAGGCCAAACAAATAAAAGAACAGGCCGAGCGAGAGGCCGTCAATCGACTCAAGGAAGCTGAGCTCGAGGTAAAGGAACAGGTCCTGCAGAAAAAAGCGGATGCTGAAAAAGAGCTCAGCAAACTTCGAGAAGACTTGCGGGACCACGAGCGGAAGCTTGAGAAACGAGACGAATCGCTCACTCAACAAAACGACGATCTGCGAAAGCAAGAGAAGATCGTCGAGGGCACGCAGAAGCGACTGACCGATCGCCTTGAATCCGTTGCCGAACGACAGTCTGAGGTCGACAAGTTAGTCGACCAGCAAAGGCAGATCTTGCACGAGGTCACCGGCATCTCGAAGGACGAAGCGACACGCCGGATTCTCAGTTTGGTTTCCGATGAGCTCAACCAAGAGATTGGCTCAATGGTGCTCAAGCACGAGCGGAAAGCCAAAGAGATCTGTGACGTGAAGTCGCGTGACATCTTGCTCACCGCTCTGCAGCGATATGCCGCCTCACATACTGCGGAAACAACGACCAGCACGGTGGACATCCCGAACGATGAAATGAAAGGGAGAATCATTGGTCGTGAAGGACGCAATATCCGCGCCTTCGAAAAAGCCACTGGTGTCGACGTCATCATCGACGATACACCCGGCGTGGTGATTGTCAGTGGGTTCGACCCAGTGCGTCGCGAAGTCGCTCGTCAATCGCTAGACAAGCTGATTGCCGACGGCCGAATTCACCCGTCACGCATTGAAGAAGTGGTGGCCGAGACGAACAAGGAAATCGAGAAGTTCATACTCAAAAAGGGTGAAGAGGCGGCCCAAGAAGTGGACATCCTGGGCCTCCACGATCGAGTTCTCTACATGCTCGGTCGGCTTCACTTCCGAACGAGCTACAGCCAAAATGTCTTGCGTCACAGCGTTGAGGTCGCTTTCATTTCCGGCATGTTGGCGGAAATGGTCGGTCTCGATGGAGGCGTCGCCAGACGCAGCGGTCTACTACACGATATTGGTAAAGCAGCGGACCACGAGTTAGAAGGTGGACATCCAAAGATCGGTGCCGACTTGCTCAAGCGACACGGAGAATCGGCCGAGGTCGTGCATGCGGCATTTGGCCATCACGACGAGATCGTGACCGAGTACCCGTTCACAATGTTGGTGGCCACGGCCGATGCCTGTAGCGCTTCGCGACCTGGTGCTCGCCGGGAGTCATTGGAACGATACATCAAACGAATGGAAGAATTGGAAGCGATTGCCAACAGTTTTCCTGGCGTCGCACAGGCCTTTGCGATTCAAGCTGGTCGAGAACTTCGTGTGCTCGCAAGTGCTCATGAGACGGATGATTCCTCGGCCGCCAAAATTTGCCGTGATATCGCCAAGGCCTTCGAGGAACAATTGACCTACCCAGGTGAAATCAAGGTAACGGTTGTACGAGAATCACGATTCTCCGAAATCGCTAGGTAGCTCAATCGGTTCGACACGAGCTTGCGCGTGGCTCGACCAGATTTTCAACAATGACGAAAAGGCGATGATGTGCGAATCCTGCTTGTCGGCGACGTGGTGGGAAAACCTGGTTTGGATATAGCCACCGCGGCGATTCCGAGATTGATCCGCGAACGCGGATTGCACTTGGTGGTCGTCAACGGCGAGAACGCTTCCGACGGTTCCGGGATTACACCCTCCATCCATAAAGCTCTCATTGAATGTGGAGCTCGCTGCATCACACTCGGCGATCACATTTATCGCCGCAAGGAAATCTACGCGACCCTGGACGAGCGTGATGATATCGTCAAGCCGGCCAATTTCCCTGCCGATGCACCGGGACGACCGTGGACCCTCGTGCAAGGATCCAATGGATCGCCCGTTGCCGTCATCAGCCTACTGGGTCGCGTTTTCTTGCGCCCTGTCGATTGCCCGTGGACGGCCGTTGATCGAGTTCTGGATGAAATCCCCCGCGATGTTAAGTTGATACTCGTCGACTTTCATGCCGAGGCAACCAGTGACAAGCAAGTGATGGGACGCTATTTGGACGGTCGCGTCTCCGCCGTGTTGGGAACGCACACTCACGTGCCAACGGCCGATGAGACGATATTCCCTGGCGGCACGGCGTTTCAATGCGATGTGGGGATGACCGGACCCCACGAGAGTATTCTGGGACGCCGCATCGACCGGGTCACAGAGACCACCCTCACTTTTCGTCCCACACGCTTTCATGTCGCCGACGGCGACAATCGACTGAACGGTACCATTGTCGAAGTCGACGACATGACGGGGCGTGCAAAGTCCATTCAACGTGTCACCGTCAGGCAAAAACAGCTGGACCAGGCCGACAAGCTCTAGCTTCGGCGAGGGTGGCCTTCAGTCCGCCGATTCCACTATCTGCCTATTCAACGCGAATCCCGTCGTCTCAGTCGAAGGCGACAAAGGAACCCACTCTGGGCGCCCTAGTGGCACAACAAGTGACGAACTCGACTTGCGGCGAATTTACCAGCTCGCTATGCTTCCGCCCCAAATGGATAGTTCTTCCGAAACGTAGTGTTGCGCAAAAAGAGACGGCAATGACGTGCAAACAAAATACTAGACAGTGGTCCGGGCTGGTTGTCATCGCCGGCCTGATGACATGCATTGGCTGTGTGGGGATCAGCAATCAACTGCTCTACACGTTTAAAGATCACAAGACAGACGCGCTTTTTAACGACCTGCAAAAGAAGACTGTTGCGGTTGTTGTTACTTCCGGGTCGGGCTATGCGCGCGAAGATCCTGGGGGAGATGTTGCGCGAAAGTTGAGTGAAATGCTCGACAGAAACGTCAAGGGCATCGAAATCGTCAACCAATACGAGGTCGCGGATTGGTTGGACCAAAATGGTTTGACGGATGTCAAAAAGTTAGGAATTGGCGTCAAGGCGGACTTGGTCGTTTCCGTTGAATTCACCGGGCTGTCGTTTAGCGATAGTTCGACAATCGTGAAGGGTCGATCCGACTTTACGGTCTCAGTGTTCAACGTGCACACGGGCAAACGCGTCTTCTTCCAAGAAGAAATTGAACACGAGTATCCCAAGAATGGCCCAGCTGGCCATTCTCGACGTAAATTCCGTGGGCTCTACACCTCGATCTTGGCTTCACATATAGCTCGTTATTTCTACGCTCATCCGATTGACGAGTTGTACGGCAACGACGCCAGGGCGATATGATCGGGTGTTGAAAAATGTGACACGGACTATGCAACGCGTTCCGTGGGCTGCACCCACGGCTACATGTGGTGACCGCGTTCGCGGTCGGGAGGAGCACGTGGCAAAAACGCGTTTCCGTGGATTGGCACGGCTACCCTCTATTGGCCGTAAGGGTCACTTTCGGCGAAAGTGACCTAAAGCGGATCGAGCGGATCCTGCAATGGCAGAACCAGGTGGCCGCGCACGCCGCCTAGCGTAGACCGACTGACGTCAAACGTACCGCCGAAAGCAGCAGCCCGCGCTCGCATGCCGGCGATCCCAAACGAAGTGTGTCCCGCCGCGGAGTTGCCTTCGGTCAAGCTCGAATCAGCAAGCTCCGGAATACCCGCACCATTATCACAAACCGTCAGTTCCAATCCGTCGTCGTGAAACAGTAACTCGACCTCAACGCGTGTTGCCCGGCTGTGCCGAGCAATGTTACTGAGGCATTCCTGGGCGATACGCAGTACGGTTTGGGCAATGGTCTTTGGAACGGGTTTTTGCGAAGAACAAAGAAAAACGACTTGAATGCCGCTGGGGGGCAGCCGTTTTTGCATCTCCTGTTGGATCGCCTGGGACAACCCATCTTCGAGCTGCGCCCAATGATCGCTTGTTAGAATATTTCGCGCCTCTTCCACCGCATCGTTGATTGCCCGCAGGGCCGAGTCGAGCAGGGGACGGTTTTCTCTGGGATCAGCATTTTCCAGAGCGGCCGTGGCTGACTCCAAGAACATCTTTGCTGCGACCAGTTGTTGTATCAGCCCGTCATGAATTTCGTGGCCCAGCAACTCACGTTCGCGACGTAGCACTCTTAAGCGTTGCTCAAACAAATCGCAACGAGGACAATCGGAATGATCCCGCGGCTGGCCTGTCACTTTCCCATACCAACCATTCTTGAAGTCCATACGTACGAGTGATGGCAGCTGCGCCGCCGCTAGCGAACCGAATCGAGGTAGCGGTTAAAGAGGTGTTCAAGCATCTCCTGTCGTCCACTCGAATTGGAAGAAGCTTCCTTTTTTTCCAGCATGTACGACTCGAGCGATTTCATGTCGGCTTGTCCCGACTCGATCTCAGCGCCGATACCCGTGTCCCAGCTTTCATACCGGGTTGCGACGAAGTCGTCGAGGGCGTTGTCGGCGCGAATGGCGGCAGCAGTCTTTAATCCTCGAGCAAACGCATCCATACCACCGACATGCGCGTGGAACAGGTCGATCGGCTCAAAGCTCTCGCGACGCACTTTGGCGTCAAAGTTTACGCCGCCTGGCATTAATCCTCCGTACTTGAGAATGGTCAACATGCACTCAGTCGTTAGGTAGTAATTGGTCGGGAATTGGTCCGTATCCCAGCCCAACATCAGATCACCCGTATTGGCATCAATGGACCCCAACGCGCCCTGGTGTCCGGCATAGTCAAGTTCGTGCATCATCGTGTGGCCGGCGAGAGTCGCGTGGTTCGTTTCCAAATTCAGTTTGAACGAATCCATGAGGTCGTACGCGCGAAGAAAGTTGATACATGCCGCGGCATCGCTGTCGTATTGGTGTTTGGTCGGCTCCTTTGGCTTAGGTTCGATCAGAAATTGCCCGGTGAACCCAATTTCCTTCGCGTAATCGACAGCCAAGTGCATGAATCTCGCCATGTGGTCGAGTTCGCGTTTCATGTCCGTGTTCAAGAGATTCTGATACCCTTCTCGTCCACCCCAAAACACGTAGTTCACTCCGCCAAGCTCCAGGGTCACTTCCAAACACTTCTTGACCTGGCATGCAGCGAAGGCAAAGGCGTCCGCGTTACAACTCGTCGATGCACCGTGCATGTACCGCGGATTACTGAATAGATTGGCCGTTCCCCAAAGCAGTTTGATTCCAGTTCGGTCCTGTTCCTCTTGCAGAACTTTGACAACTTGATCCAAGATGCTATTCGATTCGGCCAATGAACTCCCTTCCGGAGCCACATCACGGTCGTGAAACGCGTAATAGGGAGCACCAAGTTTTTCGATGAACTCAAATGCTGCCCGCACTCGATTCTGGGCGTTCTCGACCGAGTTGGAGCCGTCGTCCCACGGACGCACCATCGTCTCGGATCCAAATGGGTCCGTACCTGTCGCGCGAAAAGTGTGCCAGTAGACCACGCTAAAACGCATGTGCTCCTTCATGGTCTTGCCTTCAACAACTTCATCCTCGTTGTACCAACGGAAGGCAAGAGGATTCGTCGAGTCCGGGCCCTCGTAGCGGATCTTCTCGACATCGGGAAACGCAGACATCGGCAATTCCTCTCGCGGGGATAACTTTTCTAGGTGGTCTTTTGTGTGCCAAAATGGAGCGAAGGGCTCAATTTCCTCGATCGCCGTATCGGCGCCAACCCTGGGCAGGCTAGTTAGACAAGGAGTTTTGGAACTCGAATTCCCAAAGATGAACCGTCTCATCCGCTGGCAACCCGGCAACTCAGGTCATTCGCCGCAGGATCCAATCTCCCAACCAGGGTGACCATTGCATGATGGCAAATAGTAGCTTCGACTTGGCTGGCAGGACTAATTCAGGGGACCTTTTGGCGGCGGCAACTAAGACTTTGTCGGCAAGCCTCTCGGCATCAATCAACTTGAGACGCACACCCGCCCCAGGCCGTCGGGCCTTCTCCGGCAGGTCTTCGGCTAGGTCATCATATCGCTGCCCGGCGTCATCACGAGACATCGGGCCAGGACAAACTAACATGACATGGATACCCTCTTCCGCCAGTTCGTACCGCAACTGCTGACAGAACGCCGCCAGCGGGAATTTACTCATCGCGTAGCCGCCGAGGAAACTGGTAGCCGACTTGGCTGCCAACGACCCAATCGCGATGACATGACCCCTGGTCATCCGTAGCAGCGGCAGGGCAGCCTGTGTACAGAGAAACGTCGAGAGAGTATTCGCGGCCCATAAGTCCTGCAGTTTCTCCGCCGGAGTATCCAACAATCGGCCTCGATCTGATTTACCAACATTGTTAACCAGCGCGTCCAGTTGTCCCCACCGCTCTGTCAACGTCAGAAACAGACGATCGACGTCCGCGGCTTGAGTCACGTCGGCAGTCAGTGGCAGGACTTCTCGATCATGAAGTTCCTCTAACTTCCCAGCGGCTTGGTCGAGGTTTGTCTGGTTCCTCCCGACAATGGCCACACGAGCGCCGGACAACAAGAACTGATTTGCCAAACGATAACCAAAGCCGGCCGTTCCGCCGGTTATTAGAACTGTTTTGTCGCGCCAGTATTTCATGTGCTGCGGGAAGCCATCCCGTGATCAAAGTCTTGTTTTTTTTGGAGAACAGAGCAGCCTAATACCGTCGATTCAATCGTCCTTGGTGGCATCTTTCACGGTGTGCAGCATCTCTACGACAAACGATATTGCGATATAGCCACTCAGCGTGCCGAGGATAAAAAAAGCAAGGGCACCAACGGAAATCGCAAGCAGCGAGATATTCTCCCTGTAGACCAATGAAAAGAGAAGTGCTCCGCACACGGCAAACAAGATACCGACGCTCAGTGCCGATGCCAATGCAAACAGCCCCTGGCGTCGGTGGATGCTAAGCGACGTCGTGCGGGCAAACTGAATTTGCACGTTCACAAATCGTTTGGACCTGGCGGCAAGACCGCGAGATCCACTGTCGCGCAAGCGGACACCCAGCGAGTTCCCTAACACGTGGGCCGCAATGGCCGCAAAGACCAGTCCTACGGCGGCTATTCCCGTGCCTCCAAAATAGTGGTAGGCGGCGGCCAAAACGGCGATTCCCGTAAGCAACAAGAACAGCCATTTGAGGCCATACTGAGGCGGTGGCAGCGGAGGGGGTATCTCGTCCGGTGGCGTGCTCTGATTCACCTCGACAAATCCTGTTCAAGTACCGAATTCACATTTCCATAACTCGATAGTATCCTCCAGTTTAACAACCGAGCATCCGGCGTGCTAAGCGATTTATATCGCTGACGTTTTTTTGCCTGCTGGGTCGCCAGCCCGGCCGCTATTCGACTTCGTGGATCGCCAAGATGTTATGGGCGATCGGTACGACGTCGGTTCCCGTGACAAATACAACGAGGTCATTTTTCTTAAGGAGACCGTGCTCTTTTCCCCACCGAGCCACAAATTCTCGCAATGCTGGGCCATCACTGATCGATGGTCCTCTCAACGGGGTAATTCCCCAGAATATCGTCATCTGTCGTAGAACAGTCTCAGACTCACTAACTCCAATCGTTGCAGTGAAGTTCCGCTGTTTTGACTTGATCCGCACTGTGCCACCATTGCGCGTCGCTATGACCATCATCTTTGCGTCCAACCGAGTCGCCATACGGGAAGCGCCAAAAACGATGGCCGCGGTGACCTTGTGCACGCCACCAGTTCCAGTCGGCTCGCGGTGGTCAACCGGACGGCCACGCAACATCTCTTCGGTGGCAGCCATGATACGGTTCATCATACTGACTGATTCCACCGGGTAATCTCCGATGGCTGTCTCTCCCGACAACATGCAGGCATCAGCCCCATCGACGATCGCGTTGGCGACATCCGTCGCCTCGGCTCGCGTCGGCCGCGGGGAATGGTGCATACTGTCGAGCATCTGAGTTGCCACAATCACGGGTTTGTACTGCCGACTACATTCGTCGATGATGCGTTTCTGCGCGACGGGCGTTTGGGCAACGTCAATTTCCACACCCAAGTCGCCGCGAGCGACCATGACCACATCCGCTGCGGCAACGATATTCTCTAGATCATCCAGTGCTTCGCGTTTTTCGATCTTGGCTACCACCAACGCAGGCGAGCCGTGCGATTGGAGCAGAGTTTTTAGAGCATGAATTTCGTGGGACGAACGCACAAAACTCAGACCCAAAAAATCGATTTCGACCGAAACAGCCCACTCGATATTCTGTCGATCGTTGTCGGTAATCGCCGGCACACTCAACTCTACACCCGGCAGATTGATCCCTTGGCGACTTCGAATGATACCGCCGTTTTCAATAACGCAGGTTACTTCATCAATCGTCTTCGATTGGACGGTCAGACTAACTAGTCCATCGGCGAGCAGGACTCGGTTGCCAACAGCCAATTCATCGACCAAACGAGGGTAGTTGCTCACTAGCTCCGAGGCAGTACTCGAAGTCTCACCGCGGATGATGCTCACGGTGCTGCCGGCTTCGCACTTGATCCGCCCTTCGTGCAACTCTCCCAATCGAATTTTGGGCCCAGCAAGATCCGCAAGTATGCCCAAGGGCCGCTTCAGTTTTTCACTGAGTTGTCGGATACGAGCGACCACGTCATTGTGATAGTCACGTCCGCCGTGCGCCATATTGACCCGGAAAATGTCAACACCGCTTTCCACCAAACTGGTCAGCGTCTCCTCGCGATCGGACGACGGTCCTACCGTAGCAATGATCTTGGTCCGCACTCGCTCGATTCCTTCGGCCATGGTCACTCCTTTAGGCGATGTCACGTGAGGGCGATGAGGCACCATTGTGAACTATCGACTAGCAACGGCAAATCCCACGTGAGGGAAAACCGGCGATGCCGATAGATGAACACGTATGCCTCGCCCATGCAAAGAGCGTGGAACCGTTTTATCGCCCGTCTAACGTGCGTTCTAGATACCCGACTTGCGCGCGAACGCCTTCCAAGGCCGGATTTATCTTGAGGGCGCGGCGAAAACACTCGAGCGCCGCGTAGGCATCGTTTATTTCAAGGTAACAGTGCCCCATTCCTACCGCCGCGCCAAAATGATAGGGGTTTAGCTCCAAGGCCATATGACAATCCTCGGCAGATTGCTCAAAATCTTCGAGCTGAAAATAGGCAATCGCGCGTTGATTCCAAACTTCGGCGAAATGCGGGTTTACCTCCAAGATCTTAGACGACAGGTCCACGGCCTCTAGCAAACGCCCACACTGATTCCAACGAACAATACGACCCAAATCGTGCTGATGATTCCGGCTGCCATCGCGCTGCCAAACGTCTCGGATCACGTTCTCCGCTAAAAGCCGAACGCCGCGGTCTTTGTCGTGCAAAGCGCGTCCCAACACCGCGTTGACGTTGTAGTCGCCAAGGTATCCCAGGGCCAATACAGCTGCGCGGCGCGTCGTACGTCGCCCCCAAGCCAACCGCTCCAATGTGGACAACGTGTACCGGTGCGCGACCCGACTAACAAACCGAGCTGTGTTTTCGGATGAAAGGTATTCTTGGTACAATAATAGAAGATGTGGTTCGCGCTCTTCCAATGTTGCTCGTCTCACAAATAGGATCGACAGCAGAAGATTTGACCGGCTCGTGCGGTCGCAATGTGGGCGCTTCAATGCGTCTAACTGAGTTAGTCTTGGCTACTCATTAACCACTAGCTGTTACATTCGAGTCTAATTGCGAATTGAAAATCTAACAACGAGAGAGCGCGGTTATTTTCAAAACGCCGGCTAGAATCGAAAAAAAACATTTTCCCGTTGTGGGAAACCGGGGAAAGAAGCCAGCTGTAGTGAACAGGCGCGACAGGGAGGATTGGCGGGCATGGGTAATATGATCACACAGATCGCTGACAAAACCAGAACAGCTCGCACCCCCCGAACGCTCCAGGCGTGGTGGTGCGCCGTCATGTCCTTGACTCTTGTTACAACTGCAACCTGGCCAGCGCACAAACTCTTGTCAGCAGCGGAACCTCGGACCGGGATCGACTTTTCACGTGCTTTGAGCCGCGAAATTGGCATTGATTGGCAGGGGCACTCGTTGGGTGCAGCAGTCGCCGATCTGGCCCAACATCTGAACATTGTCATTTTGCTCGACCGCCGAGTTGACCCGCACACACCAGTCAACCTGAAAATCCAGGGGAAACCCGCCACGCAGCTGCTCGACCGTTTGGCAACGGACTTGCAGTTAGAAATCGCGGTCGTCGAATCGGTCATCTATATCGCACCACTTGGAGTTGGAAACGCATTGGGTAGCCGGACAAGCCAATTATCCGAATCAAACCTACCAGCCGGTTGGCGGCAGAAAACACCACTGGGCTGGCCTCGCTTGAGCGAACCGCGGGCGCGCCTGCAACAAATGGTCCGTCAACGACAAGTCAGCTTGGCTCACTTGGAACGGGTTCCCCACGACCTGTGGGACGCCATCCGTCTACCGCCGATGCCACTGTTCTTACAAGTCGAAATCCTCTTGGCCGGATTTGATTTGCGACTCGTCTTTGAAATTAACAGCGCGACGGTTTCGCCGACAACAAGAACAGCCTCCACCTACGTCAGAAGTCATTCCGTGCCTGGCGGCTTCGCCTGGAACGAACGCGACATAATCCGCGTCTTGGGGAGAGTCAGCTCGATAAAGCGTGTCGGACGTCGGGCCGAGCTACAAGGAACATCCTGGCAACACGCCAAACTCGACTCGTTGCTTCGGGTGGACCCGCGACAAATTGCTGTCGGAACGAAGCGATACACGGTGCCTAGAACTCGAGGTCGGCTGGGACCAGTCGTTAAACAAATCAGCGGATTGTTGAAGCTCGAAGTTCGTTACTCGGCTGATGTCACGGACAAGGATCTCGAACAGATCGTCGAATTCACCGTGAAGGACGCGACACGCGTGCAGCTACTCGATGCAATCCTGGCTGGCACGTCACTCCGGCATCAACTCGTCGACAATCAGTGGATCATCGAGCCGAAAGATAAGAGATAATTCGCGGGCATTAAGCGAGCGTTTTCTCAACCGCCGCTGCGAACGACTTTTCGATTTTTCCCTTGAACGGCATCGCCGCAAACGGAATTGTACCCTCTAAGCGGACGGTCGCTTCTTCCACTGCCATTTCACCGGTAATTTTGAACCCGTAGGTCTTGAGCTTGAAGCGAAATGTAGCGTCGACCCATTCCCCCTCAAATTCGCTCACCTGTCCCTGAAATCGTTGGCTAGCCGACTCCACAAAACCCTGCAGTTTTTGCGCTGCTTCGTCTTTTCCCAATTGGTGTGGTACCTCAGTCTTAAATGCCGGCATCTCGTTGCCTCCCTGACTTTCTGTGTGATACGTATTGACGATGTTGCTGCTCTGCAAAACGCAGCGTAGGATATTCGTGGTGCTTCGCAAAAATTCTACCAGAATTCGCAAATCCGATAACCACCATGCAACTTCCAAGGCGACGTTTCATCCTGTTGATCGGCATGCCAATAATCATCTTCGGCGCCGCAATTCCGTTTGCCGCCTTCCGCTGGATGGTTCCCCGCGACCCGCTGAATGCAAATATGGTGCAATTGGGGCGTTGGCTGGCGACGTACGACGTGAGCGACGAAACTCTTAAGGTGCAACAGCAGCTGGTAGATCGAATTCAGTCATCTTTGCCCGCACTCAGCAAGTCCACCGCAAGCGAACATCACCTTTCCACCAGCCAGCAAGACCGTTTGCTCGCCAACGCAGAGCGACTTCAGCAGGTCTGGTTTGAGCAACGAACTCGCCAGGGCAGTGCACTCAAAGGCAATCCGCAGCGGGTAGAATTCTTCCGCAAGCAAGTAGCGTCGCTGCTGGAGATGGCAGAATTGGCCAACCGTCTGGTCACGAAGGAGGGCTCGCGGAAAGATGGCGACTCGATGAGAGAGTTCCTAGCCAACGTCGCACAATGGCAATCCGATGCTTCACCCAACTTGCGACAAGCGATGAAGGATACCGTACGCGACGGCCTGTTGGTCTACTTGGCCTATTTCGACGTGGGCGACATCTCACTGGGGAGCCGGCGAGCGCTCGCCGTAAGGACAGCTCACTCATTGGATACACCAGGACGCCCGAATACGCCCCCTGTAAAATTTGAGGGACCGGCTCGCAAGACGCTGCAGCGTAACGCCGAGTTGCTGATGGAAGGCTGGTTTCATACTCAAGCGGGCGACTTCGACGGCAAACCCACGGTAGAAAAAACAACGTTCGTAATCGATCTGGTCGCGAGGGTGAAGGCCTGGGACCTGCCGGTGCTGTTATCAGCTGGCGGTTCGAAAGAAGAGACCGATCAAACCAAAATACTGCTCCGTTTGAATGAACAAATCGACGTGTGGATCGAACGCGCAGAGCCGGTTGTGAAACTCAAGATGCAAGCACTGGCAGATGCCGTCCGCCAGCAGCTCGTCTGGGACAGTCTAAAGGGACTTGTTCCATTCCTGGGTGAGCAAAAGTAGCGTCACCCGCGCATGGCGATGCCCGACCAAGCTTAAGGCTCGAGATCGACGAAACTCAACGGTTGGTCTGAAAGCGCCTCGTCAACTTTAATGGCCTTCTTTCCTTCGAGTACTTCGGTCAGCGCATTGCCGACCAAGTCTGCTCGCCATCCGGACGCGAGTGATGGGACCACGGTGTTGGACTTGGCGACATTCAGCTGATAGGCCACCAGATCTCGAACTGCTTCGGCACCACCGACTAGGCTCGGGGCAACCTTGGCGTCCCGACATACGCTACTCAGGGCTGTTGCCAGAAATTGCCCGATTAGGGTTAGTGGTGGTCTGCTCGACTTTCCGCGAACAGGACAGTCGTCTTTGGGGACAGCCAGTCCCTTGTTGACGGCGTCAGCGATCGCTCCGACGGCCTTTTGCAAACCGCGTCGTTCCATGCCACGGATGGCACGGACTTGGTCGGGCGACGCCAATTCACGACGGGCGATTTCCACGATCAAATCGTCTCGCAGAACGCGCTTCGGCGGCTGGTTACGTGACTTCGCTTCACTCTCTCTCCACCGCCAGATTTCGCGGGCAATCGCCAGACCGCGAGGAGACAACTGGGAAATGCTGGAAACGCGTCGCCATCTCTCTGTGACCGCGTCTTCATCTTGTTGGCGTTGCCAACGGTCCAGTTCTTCCAAATTCCAGGTGCTGCGATTCAATTGCTCCAGCTTTTTGCCGATCGCATCTCGCAAAGGAAAGAGATAAACCACATCCTTCGCGGCGTAGTCCAGTTGCCGCTTTGACAAGGGCCGCTTTCGCCAATCAGTTCGCGTTTCTCCCTTGGGAATGGTCTGACCGAGGAGTTTCGATACCAATGAGGCATATGAAGCGGGATAATCACAGCCGATCATGCCCGCGGCAATTTGTACGTCGTACCACTGAGACGGATGGGCGTCTGTTGCAAAGCGAAGGAAGCGGTATTCCTCGCGCCCCGCATGGACAGTAGTCTCGATGTCCTGTTGGAGTAACACCTGCCAGAATGAACGTATATCCAGGCAAAGTGGATCAATGATTGCCAGTCCCACATCGCTGGCGACTTGGACAAGGCAGAGTTCCGGGCGGTACGTGTCTTCCGACACGAATTCCGTGTCGAAGGCCACGCGGTCACATTGGGCGAGTTTTTTACAATAAACGGCCAGTTGTTCGTCAGAATCAATGTGTTCGTAATGCACCATATTCAGTTTTCACCGCGGAACAACATCATCATCAATAGGAAAACCCCGCCTAATCTTCATCTGACTGCCGGCCAATCGATGCTCCTCAGGCGGCACATACTAAACGAGAATCAGGCTCTTTGCCAGAAGAGGTGTTAAGCGTCGACCAGTGGAAGATGCTCAAGTCTCCGCAATCCGGACTGAATAATCAACCGACTCTACGACTCTTCGGCTCATTCTGCGTACTGAGTCGACGAAGTCACTTACCTTTTGGCGGCACACCGACGAATTTCGGTTTCCGGTACAGACCGCGCCACGAACGGCTAGCCAGTCCGGTCTCAGCGACAATACGTTGGGCACATCCGCTGCCGATAGAGAACCCGCGAGGGCGATGCGCATGCGATGTCGACGAGCCAAGCGACACCAGACGGCAAGTTCCTCGAGTCGAACATGATCCAGCAGCCCACCGTGACTCTTGTCAAACGTGTCGATCAGAAGAACCTGACAGCCCATCGACGCGCCCGTGACGACAATTTCGTCCACCGCAGGACAACGCGCGGTCGCCTGATCCGCGTAAGCCACCGCAACGGGCGCAGTCGTGGCGGGAAGTTGCTCGCGCCATTCCGCCCAGGACTGTCGCCATTGTTTGGTGTCCGCGAGTTCCGCTAAACCGACCTTTGCGAAGGCGGGCGTCAAACCGAGCGGTTTTGGCTGCGGCGAACCGTGTTCTAGTTCGCCCATCGCGATCGACCAAGAATGCGAACCACCGATTCGATCGGAGATCTCGGTCCAGACTTCCGGCGACGCGGCCCCCAATGACCCTTTGGCCGGGTCTTTGATGTCGATGATGTCCGCTCGTCCTTCGACCGCGGCCAATGCCTCTACCACGTCGCGAACGCTGATCAAGATGCGCGGGTAGCCGCTCGAGTGGCCCGTTTGAGAAATCAACGAACTCACGTCTGTTTCCCCTGAAATGCGTCCTTGGTTGCCCGATGTTGTTCGGCCAAGCGACGATTGAGTTCCCGCATCAAGTCCACTGTAATCGGCTCGCACCAGGCACCCTTGACCGTAATATAACCGCCACACCAAGTACCTAAGTTCTTTTTGACATCACGGTGGTGCCATTGTTCAGCCCGTTCCGCCAAGCGGACGACCACATTGTGTACGTCCACGCCCTGTGGACCGTGATCCAATCCCGTTTGGCCTAAGAAGAAGCACTCGACAACGTCAACGGGAACGCGAATCGGGTTCCCTCCCATCAAATAGACCAACAACTCGCCTTCAGCACAGGCTAGGCGAGGTTGATGCAAATGATATGCCAGCGAGGAAATGAGCAGGACGGAGCTGCCGATTAACAAAGTTGCAATTCCCGATTGCAGAGCACCACCAGAACTTGGCAACCGCACGATCAGGGTCACGCCAGTGGCCAACAATGTAGTGGGGAGGATAAATCCGAATCCGATCGCTCGACGGTTCGGTCTCAACCAAGTTTCCATTGCCATTTCGAATCGTACAGTCTTCTATGCTCAATTTTCCCAAGCTCACGGACTTGGCACGCCTATTCATTGCAAGTCCAGCTTAGCCCGATGTGCCACAAAAGGGAATGGCGTGCGGGGACCGCGTCACTCTGTCAGCCTACTGAGAAAGTGGCAAGCGAAACACCGCTTCCTTTTCCTGGACAACCACGTACAGGCTTTTCCCAAAGACGGCGCAGGCCACACCATGTTGTCCGAAAAATGGAATGGTGCGAAGAGTCTGCCCGCTTTCTAAATGCAATTCAATGACCTCCTGTCGATGTCCCATCGCCACAAATACGCTTCCGAGTTGATTCGATGGGCAAATACCAAGCGGCTTTGCGTCCAACGGATTGCCGTTGCCACCCAGTTTCGCGAGTAGTTTGAACTCTCCCTCTTGGTCCCAATTGTATTTCCAGACTTGGTTTTGACTCGACTCAATCACGACCAGCGTTTTGCCGTCCGGACTAAACGTCGCGCTCACGGGCCCCTTCAATTCAAACGGCAGCTGTCTGACGGTCGCTGTTCTCAGGTCAAACGCAAAGAGTGATGTTTCTAATTCCTTACCCGTCCTTTGCGTCGTGGCGCTGAAGGCAATGTCGGCCCCGGCCAATTGACCTAGTCGGGGGCGGAGGGCGACAGCTTGAATCTGTTCGAATGCCAAGCCATCGAAGCGATCGACCAACACCGTGACGTTCTTTTCGCGATCGATCCGCAGAAGCCGACCGTTGCCCGCATCGGCGACCACCAATCGCCCCTCGGTGTCGATGGCGATCGAGGTAGGTCGCGAGTCCGATTGGCCCATCGCGATCTTGTTGAGGTCGCACCAAATGGAGGCCGTGCCGTTGGGCAAAATACGACCTATTGTGCCGTTGCGTCGGTAGTTGCTAACGAAGGCAGTTCCTTGACGATCAAAAGTCACTGCCGAAGCCGGCGAAATCCCAGTAGCCCATAGCTGCGTGGTTGGTTCGTCGGCCTGCAGAGCGCTCGCAATCAGGATTTGAAAAGCGATGGCAACGAGGACTCTCGTCCGATCTGGACTCATGGTCGGCTCACTCTTGCTGCATTGACGTGAAACGCTGCGAAACGGTCGATTCCATTCCCAGTCATACCACGCCCATCCATCGGTAGGTTTAAACAAACAGAACATACTTCATAGGCCACAGTAAGTGGAACAGCTACCCCCCCGCATTCGGAAAAATTTGCCTATTCTAACTAATCAAAGGAATCCGAAAACTTGACTCAACCGCTAGTGTTGACGTGCCGATAGAGAACATTACGAAATGAACCGGTTCCGGATCCGTACGTAGGGACGCGTCGACCATGACCCACCGAAATGTAGTCTTGGCTTGCATGCTGGCACTTGTTGGAGTGGCGACTTGGGTGCAAGGTCAAGATAAGGAACCAACACCGGCTGGCGAACCACCCACCAACCGTTACCAGGACATGGCGAGAGAAATTGCCAACGAATACGGGACATCGACACCGACGACACCCAGTCTATTGGGCGTGCAACCCGAAACCAACCTTCCGTCAATCCTGCGTCGCGCGAAACCACCTGAAGGACAGGTGAATAATAGCGGCCCCAAGCGGCCACAGACGAGTTATCGTTCAGCAAGTCGTCCGCGACCCGTACCAACGGAGATAACTCCTAGGGGAGTCGGACGGACGGACGAACCGCAGGGAATTGTGGACAGCACCGCGGCGCCTCTGGCGGCTCCAACCCGTTCGCGATCCGTCGTCCCAACTCCGGGCTATGCGGCGAGCGTTGCTCCAGCCGCGACCGGTGGTCAATTGAAGCTGTCAGTGCGCAGCCCGCAACTGCAACTCAACGCTTTGGGACCCGACGCAATCACCATTGGCAAGCCAGCTCAATACCGTATCCAACTCTCCAATCTGGCCAGTTCGGATGCCGACGGCATCATGGTTCGCGCATCGCTACCGGAGTCGGTCGTCATCTCTCGACTGGAACCTGCCGTCGGGGTCGCGGAGAAAATAACGGACGAGGAGGGGTCGATTGCTTGGACCATCGACCGACTAAAAGGCCAGCAAACGGCTGTGCTCACCGTCACCTTGATTCCAAACGTTGATGAACCGATCAAGCTGAACATCGATTGGGCATTGCGCCCACAATCCTTGTTGGCTACGATTGCTGTTCAAAGACCGGATCTAAGAATCGCCATCGACGGGCCAGATAGCGTGTTGCACGGCGAAAGTCATATCTTTGCCATTCGAGTGCAGAATCCGGGAACCGGCCCGGCGCGCAATGTAGAGCTGACTCTGTCCACGGGGGACTCGGCTCCACTGGTCAAAGATATCGGCACGATTGGTGCCGGCAAGGAAGAGGTAATTCGTGTCGAGTTGATCGCTCGCGAAGCCGGAAACCTCGACGTCTTTGCCAGCGCAGTCTCCGACGATCTTAAGACCGAATCGCGCAAAGAGGTCCTAGTACGTCAAGCGAAATTGGAAATAGAAGTAATGGGCCCACCGATCAAATTCGCCAATACCGACGGCGGCTATCGTGTTGTGGTAAGCAACAGGGGAGATTCTGCGGCCAAAGACGTGTTAGTAAAAATCAAGTTGCCCGTCGGCTGCCGACTAATTTCGGCCAGCCAAAACGCGGCCGAACAAGCGGGACACGTTCAGTGGACAATCCCCGAACTAAATCCGGACCAAGACGTTGTCTTCGATCTCAAATGCCTCTTCGAGGCTGCTGGCGATCAGCAGATCTCGGCGGCTGTCAAAAGTGGTCTGCTTCAATCCATCGATACTTTTTCAACCCGCGTCGAGGCCATCGCCGATCTAAAAATGCTGGTCAACGATCCAACAGGACCACGTCCGATCGGTGAAGAGGTAACCTACGAGATCGAGATCACTAACCGTGGCACGAAGGCGGCCTTTAACGTCAAAGTCCTAGGTCAGTTCTCCAGCGGCATTGAACCGATTCGGACAAAGGGACACACTTCCAAGTTGCTCTCGGGCCAAGTGGTGTTCAATCCGATTCCACGCATCGATCCGGGCAAGACTGTCAAGTTGACAATCATCGCACAGGCTAACAAACCGGGGAACTTGATTTTCCGGGCCGCAGTTGAATGTCTCGATCCGGAGACAAAACTCTCGGTCGAAGATTCGACGCGATACTTTGGGTCACAGGTTTCGACGACTCCACGGCCAACCCGAGTCGGAAGGAATGACGGGCCACAATCGCGTTGAGCCAAGTCGATACGATAAGCGATCGCGGCGGGTACGAGTTCGGGGGGACCGTACCCGCTGCTTTCTTTCTTGCAGCTGAACTGCCGAGGCCGAGGAGCCATCAACTGGCAGTTTTCGACTTACATTTATCGGCGACAGCACACGAAGCACAGCCTGTCGTTCCACAGCCGGCGGCATCTTCGGTGCCACAGTCCGGGCCGCAACCGGCTTCCAAGGTCTCGACAAATTTGGCAATCTGAGCCTTTGCTTCAAAGGCCTCGGCCAAGCGAGATGTCATCGCATCGACTTCCGCAGCCACCTCTCCGAGAAAATAGAAATAGAGTCCCTGGCCATCGAACAACAGCTCAACATCGAAGAGGGCAGGGGGGTTCGGGATATCGACGAGCAATCGACTGCAGGCGTCAAACGCCTCGTCGGCATGCAATTGCAATCGGGCGGAAAGCAAATGATCTTCGGACGTCATCGACCGGATCACCGTACCATCGAACTCGCCAGATTCCACCGGCCCCATGACTTCGCCTTGCTCCAATCCGCGGGGTGTTCGGCAAACAACGGACAAGCCACGGCGAAGTCCGAGTGAGGATCGGAAACGGCCAATGTTCCCCATTGCGCCAACGCGGACCAGCATCGAAAACGAGCTGTTATTCACCATAGCTCCCTAGGCTGGTCAAGAATTCACTCATTTCGCCGGCGGCGTGTGTGTCGCCTTGCTGTCGCGCCTGCTCGATCCCGTCTCGCAAGAACGTTCGAGACTCGCTTAGTCGAGACGCGCGCGCCAATATTTGACCGGCCATGAAATAGGCCGGCACGTGCGGTGGGTCATCGCACGTGAGCCTAGTCAATAGTTCCAAGCTAGGATCGGTTGCACCTTCCTTGTCCCATTCCATGGCCAAAGCATAACGAAGAAACTGATCATCGGGATCGTTCTCCAGCATGGCTTGCAGTTTTTCTCGCCGTGTATCGGCCATCGCGAGTATTCCCTTGTCTCTGTTCAGCGAAGGCTAGCCGCTGCTCAGCTTATCTTATTTGGTCACCTGAAAGCCCATCTCCTGAACCATGCGAATGTCATCCTCAGGAGGTTGCCCGCCTGTGGTGAGATAGTCGCCGACAAACACTGAATTTGCCGCATAGAGGCCCAAAGGCTGAAGCGTGCCCAAGTGCAACTCACGTCCGCCCGCAATTCGCAATTCACGATCGGGATTCGCAAAACGGAACATGGCCAGTGTCCGCAGGCAATCCCTGGGCGTCAACTGTGACGTATTCGCAAGAGGAGTGCCGTCGATTGGTATCAAAAAATTTAGCGGAATCGAACATGCTCCGATGTCTCTCAGTTGCAACGCCATCCGCACAACGTCGATCGGTTGTTCACCCATCCCGATGATCCCACCACTACAAATTTCCATGCCAGCATTTCGCACAGCATGAAGTGTCTGCACCCGATCACTGTAGGTGTGAGTTGAGCAGATACGTTCGTAGTACTCTTCGCTTGTGTTGAGGTTATGGTTCACTCGGTCGACACCGCACGCCTTCAATCGCGCAGCCTGTTGATCATCCAATAGCCCCAGGCAAGCGCAAATATCGAGATCGTATTTGGACTTGATCTCGGGAACAATTTGCTCGACCGCATTCAATTCGCGATCACTGGGCCCCCGCGCGGAAATGACTATGCAGTAGGTCTTAGCATTTTGTTCAAAGGCAATACGAGCGCCGTCGAGCAGCTTCTCACGGTTGAGAATGTTGTACTTGGGTATCTCAGCGGTCGAAGTCTTCGATTGACTACAGTACGAGCAATCCTCGGGGCACAACCCGCTCTTGGCGTTCATCAAATAATAGAACTGGACCGTGTTTCCGAACGCTGCATGGCGAATCCGATAGGCTGCCGCCATCAAATCAAGCAGTTCGACATCCGCGGATTGGAGTATGCCCAGACCCTCGTCTTCGCTGATCAGGTGCCCATCAAGAACTTGCTGTGCCAGATTGAACCAACGTGGAGCAGCAGAAATAGTAGCCGAGTGTAAATCCATATTGCGTATTCTACGACGTAGCTTCCGTACAAAAACAGGAAAAGGCTCTGTCCGCATCGTTCACGGACAGAGCCTGTGTTGATCTTGAACTACAGTTCGATTTTTAGCAGAACACCGGTTTTCTTACCTTCTTCACCACTACCAAAGGCCGTGATGTAGAGGGTCTTCTTTTCGCCGCCAACCATGGCGGTCGGTTTGACCAGATCGCAGATCTTTTTTGTTCTGATGGTTATTTTGTCGTCTTTCTCGTCGGCAATGATCTGAAACAAGCCACCTTTGGTCGTGTCCGCCCAAGAGAAGTCAGTCGCATAGAGCTGATCTGCGTGGTAGACCAACGCGGTGATATCCGACAATCCAGTTTCGAAATTCGCAATCATCTTCTTGTCGGCTGGATTGTAATAGGTCAGCAGCGAGTCGCCTTCTACAGTAACCTCGCCACCTTGACCGACGGCAAGCAGTTTGCGGGGACTCTCCGTGATGGCAATTGGCGCGTCGACCTCTGTCGCTTCTTTCGTCGCGATGAACCTCTCAAAAGATGTCACCTTACCGTCTTCGATTACGGCCTTGGCCACCCAGCCCTTGGTATCGTCGCCATTGCACGTCGCGTACACGACGTTGCCCTGACGGACCAAACCGTAGAAATTCCCCTCGCCACGCAGTTCTTTGTCTTCGACAGCGGCCAAAGTGGCGCTACCAGTCATGTCATCCGCTTTCTTGGGCAGATCACCACCTAGATTGTAGACGCGAAGAAGTTCGTCGCCATCCTTGAGTCCACCGCCGCCAACGACCAACGTGTTCTTGTCCATGAAAACCAATCCCAATGGACCGATATTGAACATGGGGCCTTTGCCGTAGATGTCTACAGGAAAGTCCGTGATGACTTCTTCCACTTTCCCGTCAACAACTCGGATGATTCGTGAAGCACCACTGTCAGCCACGAACACAACGCCCGTTTCCGGTTGAATCGCCAACCCACTTGGATTGCTGAGGCCTGCAACGATCGTCTCCACTTTCGTCTCGGCATTCAGTTCTGCCACGAGGACTACGCCAATGATAAGAAGAGAGAAACAACTGGTTTTCATAATGAAAACTCCTTGAGAATTCTGTGGAGGGTTCTTTATTATCGTACAGGCCCAGAGGGCGAGAATCACTTGGGTAATTCCGGCGGTTTAACGGTCGGGTAATCGGCACTGCTAAGCCCTTCTACGAGGAAAGTCTGCAGGGCTTTCTTTTCGGCAGCAGTCAGCTTCAGGGAGAAAATCTCCTCGTCCAGCTGAGGATTGGGAGTCGCTCCCTTGACGTAGAACTCGATGACTTCCGCGAGTGAAGCGAATCTGCCGTCATGCATGTAGGGGGCTGTCTTGGCAATTTCACGGAGCGTTGGGGTCTTAAATGCTCCGCGGTCCCCCAATAATTTCGACACCGCCACTCGGCCGATGTCCGGTTTCTCTGCATTGATGCCGACTCCCAGATTATGAAAGCCTGCATCGCTGAAATTGGGACCAGCGTGACAAGCGCTACAATTCGCTTTTCCAAAGAAGATCTTTCGTCCGGCCTGGGCCTCTTCCGACAACGCGGTCGTGTCACCAGCTTTGAATTGGTCGTATGGTGCGTTCCCCGAAAGAATGGTCCGTTCGAACGACGCGAGCGCTCTAGCGACGTTTGTTGTTGTCAGACCGTCCGGAAATATTGACTGAAACTGCTTTAGATAACCGGGGATTCCGCGAAGTCTGTCGATCATCTCGTCGAGCGAAAGGTCCATCTCAATCGGATTTTGGATCGGGCCGAGCGCCTGTCCTTCAAGGCCCTTGGCGCGACCGTCCCAAAACTGAAGTGGATGGTAGGCGGCATTGATAATCGTTGGCGCGCTCCGCCCACCCTTCTGACCACGCACACCCGTGGCAAACGCCTCACCATTGGACCAGCCGCGCTGAGGATCATGGCACGAAGCGCAACTCACGGTATTATCTCGCGATAAACGCGGTTCAAAATAGAGTTGCCTTCCCAGATCAACCTTGGCTTTGGTCAACGGATTGTCACTGGGAATCTTAAGGTCCTTCAGCCCGCTGGGGACCGCAAATTCATCTTGGGCCCACGAAACTTGCCAGGTCAACATCGGTAGAACAGCGGCAAGGACCACCTGGGCGCCAATGGCGGTACGCATCCGAGGCTCCTCAATTGGAATGACAAATGGCAGAAAGCATTTCCGGACCACCATTGTCACTTAGTCCTCCAGCGTTCGCAATGCCCTGCTCCCACTGCCGAAAGGGCATCAAATCGACTATAATTCCCCGGGAAAGTTGTGCCGCTTAAGCCACTGGAGGAACAATGTCCGAACCGCGAACGATGTTTGAGAAAATCTGGAACGAGCATATCGTTTATCAAGAGCCGAACAAACAGGCCGTTCTCTACATCGACCTGCAGCTTGTACACGAAGTGACCAGTCCCCAAGCGTTTGAAGGTCTTCGACTGAGCGGCCGAAAAGTGCGTCGACCAGAACTGACGATCGCCACACCGGACCACAACGTCCCCACCACCGACCGCCAGCTTCCCATCCTTGACCCGATATCCAGGAAACAGGTGGAGACGTTGCGGAGCAATTGCCAAGAGTTTGGCATCACGCTGTTTGACCTCGATGACCCACGTCAGGGCGTTGTCCACATTATCGGCCCAGAGCAAGGCCTTACCTTGCCCGGAATGACCATTGTTTGTGGTGACAGCCATACGGCAACTCACGGCGCCTTTGGATCGTTGGCCTTCGGTATCGGCACGAGTGAAGTCGAGCACGTATTGGCAACGCAAACACTGCTGCAGTCAAAGCCGCGAACATTGGAACTCCGAGTCGACGGAAGACTGGCGCCAGGAGTAACGGCGAAGGACTTGATCCTCTATCTGATCGGTCAGATCGGGACGGCCGGTGGTACAGGCTACGTGATCGAATACACGGGCGAGGCCATTCTTGCGTTGAGCATGGAAGAGCGGATGACCGTGTGCAATATGTCCATCGAGGCAGGCGCTCGAGCCGGAATGATCGCACCGGACGCCGTCACGGCGGACTACCTTCGGGGCCGGAATCACGCACCGGCCGATTTCGAGGCGGCCGTCAAGCGATGGCGATCCCTGCCGAGTGACGCCGGGGCCACTTTTGACACGTCGAGGGTCTTCTCTGCTGCTGACATCGCGCCCCAAGTGACTTGGGGCACAAATCCAGGACATGTACTTCCTGTCACGGCAAAGGTACCGCAGCCGTCCGACTTCGAAGACGAAACAGAGCGACGCTCGACCGCTCGAGCGTTGGAGTACATGGGCCTAACGCCTGGCACTCCGTTACAGAACGTCGACATTGACCGAGTGTTCATTGGCTCGTGCACCAATGGTCGCATCGAAGACTTGCGCGCCGCGGCAGCTGTCGCCAAGGGCCATCAAGTCGCCGAAAATGTCAATGCGATGGTCGTTCCGGGCAGTAGCGTTGTTCGCGACCAGGCGATGCAAGAAGGATTACACAAGGTTTTCGAACAAGCTGGATTCGAATGGCGGGAAGCCGGCTGCAGCATGTGCCTGGCGATGAACCCCGACAAACTTTCTCCCGGCGAACGTTGTGCATCGACGAGCAATCGCAATTTCGAGGGCCGACAGGGTAAGGACGGCCGCACTCACCTGGTCTCGCCAGCGATGGCCGCTGCCTCGGCAATTCGCGGCCACTTTGTCGACATCCGTGACTGGGAATACAGTAAATAGAGATCGAACCATGCAAGTTTTTCGCCAACATTGCGGAATCGTCGTCACGATGGACCGCGCCGACGTCGATACCGATCAGATCATTCCCAAACAGTTCCTGAAACGCATTGAACGGTCCGGGTTTGAGGAATTCCTTTTCTTCGACTGGCGGTATGACGATTCGGGCGCCAGCAATCCCGACTTCGAACTCAACCAACCTAACGCGGCCGGTGCGGGGATCTTAATTGCACGTCGCAATTTTGGCTGCGGTTCCAGCCGAGAGCACGCCGTTTGGGCATTGGAAAACTATGGCATTCGCGTGGTGATCGCCGAGAGTTTTGCGGACATCTTCTATAGCAATTGCTTCCAAAATGGTGTGCTGCCAATCGTGCTGCCCGTTGAACAGATCGACGAGCTATTTCGCCGGGCCAGTGGTTCCCCCTATGCGTTGACCGTGGACCTTGAACAAAAAACGGTTTGCGATGAAGAGGGACTCAATCTATCGTTCGATATCGATGATTTCCGACGTGAATGCCTGCTACAGGGTCTCGACAATATCGCGCAAACACTTCAACAGGAGTCTCGCATCAGCCAGTACGAAGAGCGGAATGCTGACCGACTGGCGAGAAACTAACGGCGTGAGTCAGCTTCCCGTGTATGGCGTGCGAAACCCGCGGCGTGCCATTCTGGACCGCTTTCCTGATTCCACCGATTGATGGAAACCTTGCGTTTGATGGCAACTGGGCGTTTTTGGTGATCCACAAGATAGCCGCCATGGAGTAGTGGCCCGGTTATCAACGAGACCAGGAATGGATGCCCCAAGCCAAGCGACCCCTCAGGATGTGACGGTCGCCGACCGATCGTTTTGGCATCAGGATGAGGGTCTGCTCGCCAGTATCGGTTGCCGACTTGAAACGGCGGTTCGTTGGTTCACCGACGTGAGAGCAAAGATACTGATCGTGATCGGCGGACTGACTCTGGTCGTCGTCAGCGGCATGTTACTAGACTCCTACGGCACCGTGAACGACGTCAACGGTGGTCCAATGGTTCGACTATGGATGTTGCCCTTGTGGTTGTGTTCCTTCGTACATCTTCTGATGTTGTTCATTTCGGTCGCCAACAACTGCACACATGCATGTCCCACCTCGCCATTGCGCCATGCCAAATCGTCCGACAGTCTCGGTCCGTATCGTTTACACCACCGGATTGGTTCCGGAGGGATGGGAGATGTCTACTTGGCCGAACACACATTTCTCGAACGCAAGTGCGCGATCAAGCTCATTCGGCCCGAGCGCGCAGACAAGATCAGTCGAGCGCGTTTCGAACGGGAGGTGCGCGCAGCAGCTCGGCTTGCGCACGTGAACATCGTCACCATTTACGATGGTGGCCGAACAATCGATGGGACATTTTATTACGCGATGGAATTCCTTGACGGCATGAATCTCGACGACTTGGTCCAACAACACGGACCGCTACCCACTGCCAGAGTTGTCTATCTGGTCGCCCAAATGTGTTCCGGGTTGTCGGAAGCACACCGCTTGGGATTAATCCACCGAGACGTGAAACCGGCAAACATCTTCATGACGGTGCAAGGAGGAAAATGGGATGTCGTCAAACTGCTCGACTTCGGACTGGTAAAGCCCATCGTTGATGCGACATCGCTGACTCTGAATGGAATGGTCACCGGATCACCGTTCTATCTGTCACCAGAACAGGCGACGGGCAAACGTCTCGCCGATCAGCGAAGCGATATCTATTCCCTGGGAGCTGTGATGTACTTCCTGCTGACGAACCGCCCACCTTTTTGTGACGAACAGACGCTTCAGCTCCTTTTGGCGCACGTGCATCGCCAACCGACAGCGATTTCCGAATTCAACAACGACGTTTCAATGGAATTGGAGGCAACCGTGTTGAAGTGCCTCGCCAAACATGTCGACGATCGCTTTTCATCGGCAGCCGACTTAGTGGAGGCGTTACACGCTTGTCCGGAATGGGGTGAATGGGATGCTGTCGCGGCAGCGGAATGGTGGCAGGCAAAGTTGGTGAACGCGTTTTGACCGTTGCCAAAAATCGCCACCTAAGTAACTGGCTATGCCAGTGCCACACAGACCAGCCGCGCTAATCGCTATCTAGATAGTACTCACGGTACCACCGAACAAAGTGAGCCACGCCTACTTCAATCGACGTGCTGGGTTGGTACCCCGTTTCTTTGTGTAGGTCCTCGATGTCTGCAAACGTGGCGGGAACATCGCCGGCCTGAATCGGCAGGAATTCCTTCTCTGCCTTCAAGCCGAGTGCATCTTCCAGGACTTCGATAAATCGCAGCAGTTCGACTGGTTCGTTGTTGCCGATGTTGTACAGACGAAATGGTGCACGACTGCGGTCGGCGACGGGATGATCTCCATTCCAATTCGGATCACCGGTCGGTACAACATCAGCCACCCGCACCACACCTTCAACGATGTCGTCGATATAAGTAAAGTCTCGTTTCATCTTCCCATTGTTAAAGACCTTGATTGGCCGACCTTCCAAAACGGCCTTCGTAAACAGAAACATGGCCATATCCGGCCGTCCCCACGGACCGTAGACAGTAAAAAACCGCAGTCCTGTCGTGGGGAGCCCATAGAGATGGCTGTAACTGTGGGCCATCATTTCATTGGCCTTTTTTGTGGCCGCGTAGAGACTCACTGGATGATCCACACTCTGGCGTGTGGAAAATGGCATTTGCGTGTTGGCGCCGTAAACAGAACTGGACGAAGCGTAGACTAAATGTGCGACTTTATTGTGCCGACATCCTTCCAATATATTGCCGAACCCGACGAGATTACTATCGATATAAGCATGCGGATTCTCGAGCGAATATCGTACTCCGGCTTGGGCCGCCAAGTGGACCACCACGTCAAATGCCTCACCCTGAAACAACTCTTGCATGCCCGGGCGATCGTCGACACCCAAATGAAGGAAGCGAAAGCGATCGGCCGATTCAAGTAGTTTCAATCGCGATTGTTTTAGTCCGACATCGTAGTAATCATTCAGATTATCAACGCCGACAACCGTATCACCCCGGTCCAACAAACGACGGGCGACGTGGAACCCGATGAATCCCGCCGCACCAGTTACCAGAAAGTTTCTCATGAATGCGTTGTGAACTTGCTCTCAATGAATGAACCGTCGCCGCAGGCTAGGCCACCTTGCGAGTCGCTGATTCAGAATTCGGTAACGGAAGAATGTTGATAACATCTACCTTCGTACGTTCCAAGTGCTCAACGCGTTGAGCCAATCGGTTCAGTTGCTCAAGTAGTTCTCGAATCGGCTCCTCACCGATGTGAATTGCAAGTGCTTTGCAAGAAGTGCTCGACAAATTGATACCCGACATGATGGGACTCCTTTCCTGCCATTGTAGCCCACCCAACTAACTACGCGGTTGGGCAGCGTTCAGCCTACTCCACGGTTACACTTTTCGCCAAGTTTCTTGGTTTATCCACATCGCAACCACGGAGGACGGCAATGTGGTAGGCCAGCAACTGAAGTGGTATCACGCTTAGAATCGGCTGCAGCTCTTCGTCGATCTTCGGCACATGAATCACATCGTCGGCGATTCGATACACGTCGTTGTCATCTTCAGTACAGATGGCAATAATCGGTCCGCCGCGAGCCTTCACTTCCTGCATGTTGGCAAGTACTTTTTCGTAGACAAACCCATGTGGCGTCAGAAAGACACTGGGCGTCTTTGCGTCCACGAGTGCAATCGGTCCATGTTTCATCTCGGCGGCCGGATACCCTTCGGCGTGGATGTAGCTAATCTCTTTTAGCTTCAACGCACCTTCCAGGGCCGTCGGGAAATTGTAGTGTCGACCGAGGTAGAGGAAGTTATTGGCCTCGTGGTACTTGATGGCGATTTCTTTGATGTGATCGGTCTGCTCCAACACCTGCTTGGTCAATTGTGGCAGTTTTCGCATCGACTCGATGATCTGCTGACCCGCCTCGAAACCGAGGTGGCTTAGGCGACCAAAATAGAGACCCAACATTGCCAAGACCATGCACTGCGAAGTATAGGCCTTTGTGGAAGCGACCCCGATCTCGGGACCCGCGTGCAGGAAGACACCACCGTCCGCTTCCTGAGCGATACTGCTACCCACCACGTTGCAGAGCGCGAGCGTGGAGTGTCCTTTGCGTTTCATTTCCCGCAATGCACTCAGCGTGTCTGCTGTTTCCCCACTCTGTGTAATTGCAAAAACCAAAGTGTGATTGTCGGTTGGCGGATTACTATAGCGGAGTTCACTGGCATATTCGACTTCGACCGGAATCCTCGCCCATTGTTCTATCAAGTACTCGCCATAAAGTGCAGCATGCCAGCTGGTGCCGCATGCCGTCAGAATAATGCGACGAACGCTCCGCAGTTGTTGAGGCATGAGATTGAGCCCGCCGAATACCGCGGTCGCGTCGTCGTCGCTCAGACGTCCTCGCATCGCGTTCTCAATCGTCGTCGGTTGTTCAAAGATCTCTTTGAGCATGAAGTGCTCGTAGCCGCCAGTTGACACCTGTTGAGCGTCGATATCCAATCTCTCAACGGTGGGTTGCACGTGGCCTTGTTCGCGGTGGTTGATGCTCAGCTCGTCCGTGGTGAGGATCACGGTCTGGTGATCCGCCAAATAGACAATGTGGTCCGCATAGCCGGCCAACGTCGACGCGTCGCTGGCAATGAAGTGCTCTCCGTCGCCAACTCCGATGACCAGTGGACTGCCCATTCGTGCGCCGATTAAATACTCTGGATACTCCCGAAAGATGATCGCTAGACCATAGGTGCCTCTCAACTGAGAGATCGCCGAGTTCACTACCGCCAGCAGCATCGCGCGGGGGTCTTCGAGTAGATCCGCTTGCTCGCGCTTTTGCTCTTCCAAAGCTCGGGCGAGAAGATGTGCGACCACTTCCGTGTCTGTTTCGGACTGGAATCGAACGCCGTCATTCTCGAGCGTTTGACGAAGTGGCAAATAGTTCTCCACAACGCCATTGTGGACCAAGACTAAGGCCTGATTGCCGCCAACATGAGGGTGGGCGTTGGGTTCCGTCGCGGCGCCGTGGGTCGCCCAACGTGTGTGCCCAATCCCCACTGTTCCATCGAGATTCGTGCTCTCGACCTTATGGGCCAGGGCGTCAACCCGCCCGACCGACCGCTGCAATGAGATCTGCCGAGAATCGTTGACCATGGCGACCCCGGAGCTATCGTAGCCCCGATATTCCAGACGACGCAGACCTTCGAGTAGAATGCTGACCGTGTCGCGTGGCCCGATGTATCCGACAATTCCGCACATGGCGAGTAATGCTCCTTCGGGATTTCACCGATTTCTTGAAACTCCGAGTGGGGGAGGATCGTATCAAAAGAAGTGTGCTTATCACAGCTCAGTTTGACCGACTCACCCTCAATTGCGATTATCCGGTGGGATCGTTTTTTTCGCAAAGGGATTGCGAGTGATCGGAGAATAGAACGCTAGTTACACGAAAACTATAGGTTGGTTGTTTACAAACGGCTGCTAGACTGGAAAGATCTTCGGCGGTTGGAGAATTCAATCAGACCTCCCAAACCACCTAATCCCCTTTTCTCTCACATTTGACATTTGTCGCTCCATGAGTGCTTTGCCTGAATCCCATTTCGTTCGCGAATTCCTCGATGCGCTTGATGAAAAGCGTACCAAGGTCGGTATCGTCGGTCTCGGATACGTCGGCTTGCCGTTGGTTCGGGCATTCATCAATGCCGGGTATACGACGATGGGCTTCGATGTGGATACCGAAAAAGTCGATAGCCTGAAGAACGGTCGCAGCTACATTCAACACGTACCTGATGAATGGATTCGCGATTGGATCGACAGTGAGAAATTCGTGCCCACCGACGATATGACTCGTTTGGCCGAACCGGATGCGATCCTCATCTGCGTACCGACGCCGCTGACAGTCAGTCGCGATCCGGATCTTACGTACGTGATCTCGACAGCGGAAACGATTGCCCAGAATCTGCGGAAAGGGCAATTGGTGGTTCTCGAGAGCACGACGTATCCCGGTACGTCACGTGACGTCTTGCAGCCGATATTTGACAAGACGCCATTCAAATTGGGTGAGGAGTATTTCTTAGCCTACAGTCCCGAGCGGGAAGATCCCGGGAATCTCGATTTTTCGGCCGACCTCATTCCCAAAGTCGTCGGAGGTGCCGAACCGCAGAGTCTGCTGCTGGCCGAATCACTCTATCGGCAGGCGGTCGTTTCCACCGTTTCCGTGTCCAGTTGCGAAGTCGCCGAGGCGTGCAAAATTCTGGAGAACACCTATCGCTCCGTCAATATTGCGATGGTCAACGAACTGAAAGTGTTGTTTGATCGCCTGGGAATTGACATTTGGGAGGTGATTGATGCGGCAAAAACGAAACCTTTTGGATTTCAACCATTTTATCCGGGGCCTGGTCTTGGCGGCCACTGCATTCCGATCGATCCGTTCTATCTCAGCTGGGTCGCCAGACAACACGGCATGACAACCAAGTTCATCGAATTGGCCGGCGAGATCAACACGTCGATGCCGCAATATGTTGTGTCACGCCTGACCGAAGCACTCAATGACGCTGGCAAGTCGGTCCGAGGGAGCCGGATTGGTATTCTGGGTGTCGCCTACAAGCGTGATGTTGACGATCCCCGAGAGAGTCCAGCCTTCAAGCTGATGGAACTTTTGGAGCAGTGGGGGGCCGAACTGAGCTACAACGACCCGCACATTCCCATCTTGCCCGTGATGCGACACTACGATCTGAACGGCATGACCAGTAGCGAGCTCTCTCCGACGTGGCTGTCCGATCAGGATGCGATCCTAATCGCCACGGATCATTCCGCGTATGATTGGAACGAAATCGTGCGGCATGCCGCATTGATTATTGACACACGCAACGCGACGCAACACGTGAAAAACCACCGCGAGAAAATCGTCAAGGCGTAAATCGTGTGGAAGCGGTGTGTCTCAAGATTGGCGGCGCGACATCACTTGTTTGCTGCCACTACAAACACGAATCCAGAGTCGAAGCAGACGCTAACGCGGCGTGTTTCGCGCGGCTTTACCCCGCGCGGCTTTACCCCGCGCGTCGCAACACTCTTTGTTGGTCAGCCCATTGGAAAATATCTTCGATGGCAACCGGTTCCCAACAAGTCTCCTGGTCACTGACCACAATTTCTCGGATCACGACTGCGCCCTTTGCCAGCATTCTCGGGACATAAAACCAGGCGGCATCCAGCGAATCCCCATTGGCGCTTTTTCCAATCAGAAGTAGGTCCGTCTCGGTCAGGACGTTGGCGGACCGTGCGAGAGCGGAGTGTGGATCGCCCGGAATCAAGTTGATCTTCACGCCTTCGCGTTGCAGTAGTCGGTAGTAGTCCTTGAGACTCGTACGGCCAGCGGCTTCAAACGGGTCCAAGCCGGTGAAATGTACGGAATTCGGAGCAAAACGTGCAACAACGTCCAACAGACGTTCGGCCCGTTCGGCCGTGCCCAAGCCAATCTGAACAACACGGCTAGGCTGCCATCGTCGAAGCCTACGAAACAACCGTCTGTCGGCCGCCAGTTTCGAGAAAAACGCTAGATAGATGTATCGCAACCAATGGCTTTGTTTCACGTCGCAGTCCCTTGCGGCGGCTGAGAATCGGTCCCTCACAACCACTATCATCGGAAAATTCAATCGAAATCGATGACTCGAATCGGTGCAAAATCACAAAAATGCTCCAACTCGTGCCGACTTGCCAGCGGAATTGACGTTGCTTCCGCGTTTCGATGATCACCGCGCAATTCTCCACCCCGCGACAAGAAACTAACGTATGTTTCCCAGTGACAGAGTTGGATCTCGGTCATCTCCCCAGTCTGCGAATTTGACGTCTCCCTGCGTCTGGTTCAAACAACTTTTGTACGGCCACCTTGATGAACCGACTGGGGGACGTCATGCGTCGATCAAATCGTCGCGTCGCACGTCGACTGACTCATTTCGAACGATTTGAAGAGAGACTTGCGCTCTCAGCTCAGGGACTTACGGACGTCCCACTTGGGCAACAGATTCAAGCCCCAAGCGTTGATCTGTTTCAAGAGGTGGCACCGTCGTTGAACGACGCCCATAACCAGACTGGATTGACGACCGTACGCAACCAGTTTGGATTCAATGGGGCAGGGCAGACGGTCGCTGTGATCGACACCGGAATCGCATGGGACCACCTAAACCTGGGTGGCGGATACGGCGCAGGAATGCGCGTTGTCGGCGGGTACGACTTCGCCGAAAATGATGCAGACCCGTACGATGATCCATCGGGTTACCACGGAACGCATGTCGCCGGCATCATCGCGTCGGACCATTCCACCTACTTGGGCGTCGCTCCAGGCGTTGATCTCGTGGGACTGCGAGTATTTGATGACAGCGGCAATGGGGTTTTCAGCTGGGTTGAGAGTGCCCTTCAGTGGGTGCACGATCACCGTAATGACTATGCCAATCCGATTACGACTGTCAATCTATCGCTCGGTGCAAGTTGGAACGCGGACACCGTGCCCAGTTGGGCCATGTTGGAAGACGAGTTTGCTCAGCTGGAAGCCGACGGCGTTTTCATCGCGGTGGCCGCTGGCAATTCTTTTACAGACTACAACTCACCGGGCCTATCCTACCCGGCTGCCAGTTCCTACGTCGTGCCGGTTGCCAGCGTCGGATCGGATGGCAATATCAGCTACTTCAGTCAACGTAACTCCCGAGTTCTCGCGGCTCCGGGCGAGCAAATCGCCAGTACTGTTCCCGACCATTTGTTTGGTAGCGACGGCAACCCTACGGACGTCGCATCAGCATCCGGGACCAGCATGGCCGCACCTTATGTTGCTGGCGCTTCCGTACTCGTTCGAGAGGCGATGGAGTTTGTCGGCCAATCGAACATCACCCAGGACGACATCTACGATGTCCTCTACAATACGGCGGACATCATCTACGATACGGCGACGGCCGCGAACTATCACAGCATCAATCTCGAAGCGGCCTTTGCGGCCTTAATGCCAAGCGACGATTTTGGTTCTATCGCAGTGGATGCACACGACCTGGGCACCACTTCATCTCTTGCCCAAACCGATGGGATTGTCGGCACTCTAAACGACGTCGACTTCTTCACCTTCACTGCGGACACGACTGGTCAAATGTCGATCTCGGTCGATCAAACGCACGCTCTCGATGCCAACCTAGTCCTGGTCGGGGGCAATGGCCAGTGGGACGACGGCACCTTCTCGTTTGATGTGGCGGCGGGCCAAGACTACACTTTTTCCATCGACACCGGCGGCGGCATCGGACGTTACACACTGTCGTACGACCTGCAGGCCACGGCGATCGATCTCGGCACGATCGACCAGCAAATCGTGACGAACCAACAGGTCAACAATACTCTCTACCAGGTTACCGCTCAGCAATCTGGGATCTTCACGATCGAGGCGATGTTCGTTAACGCAAACGGCAACGTCGACCTGATCGCTCGCGACATGGGTGGTAATCTGCTTGGTTCCAGTACAGGAACGACAGACCTGGAGCGGTTGGACGTTACCGTGACGGCGGGAACCGTGTTTACGGTCGAGGCCTTGGGTAACAACCAAGCCGTGACCTTGCGTCTCACTAACCTAGTCGAGCAAGTATCGAATGGCTTTCTGGTCAGCGGCACAGGCAATGGCGACAACGTCATCGTGGACGTGGGGCAACGTACGATTGTTATTAACGATGTCAGCTACACCGCCAGCTCTGCGAGCGCGTTCGCCACCGTTGTCATCAACGCCGGAACGGGAACTGATAGTCTCACGGTGATCGGATCTAACGCGGCCGAGGCGGCATCCCTGTCCACCAACGAAATCACGATGACTTCGACCGGATTCTCGTTGTCAGCAACGGCATTCGCGAATGTCACGATGAACGGTGGGGCGAATGACGTGGCGAATCTTTTCGACACGGGCGGGGACGAACAATTCACCGCGACACCTGCTTCGGCCAAGCTCACGGGCAGCTCATTTCAATTCACAGTCAATAGTTTTGGCCAAGTCACCGCTCACGCCTCAACCGGCAACGACATTGCCACCTTCTACGATTCGAACCAAGACGACAGATTCGAGAGTGGCTGGGATTATGCCGAACTGAGCAGTACTGAAGCTGGATACGCCAATCGAGCAGAGGGCTTTGACAGTGTTTTCGCCTACTCACAAAACAGCGGTATCGACCTAGCCTACTTCTACGATTCGTCCGGCAACGATCGGTTCTACGCAACCGAAAACTATGGTCTGATGCGGGGTCCGAACGATAATTTCTATATTTATGCCGAGGGCTTTGACGGCAACTACGCATTCTCGCAGAACGGTGGTACCGACTACGCCTACTTCTATGACTCCAGCGGCAACGACCGATTCTATTCCACCGAGACATACGGCCTGATGCGGGGCCCGAACGATAATTTCTACAATTATGCCGAGGGCTTTGACGGCAACTACGCATTCTCGCAGAACGGCGGTTCCGACTACGCTTACTTCTATGACTCCAGCGGCAACGACCGATTCTATTCCACCGAAAACTACGGCCTGATGCTGGGCCCGAACGATAATTTCTACAATTATGCCGAGGGCTTCGACGGCAACTACGCGTTCTCACAGAACGGCGGTGCCGACTACGCCTTCTTCTATGACTCGTCCGGCAACGATCGGTTTTATGCGACAGCAACATACGGTCTGATGCGAGGACCCAACGACAACTTCTACAATTATGCCCAAGGCTTCACCGGCAACTACGCATTTGCTCAAAACGGTGGTTTTGACATGGCGTACTTCTACGACTCCAGCGGCGACGATCGCTTTTACGCCACACCCGATTATGGCTTGATGCGAGGGCCCAGCGACAACTTCTATAACTACGCCAATGGCTTCGACCGCAACTATGCTTTCGCTCACAATGGCGGGTTCGACATGGCGTACTTCTACGACTCGTCCGGCAATGACCTGTTCTACGCCACCGGGACGTATGGCCTTCTTCGTGACGTGAACACAACGTTCTACAACTACTCGGAATCGTTTGAGCGGTTGTACGCGATTTCAACCAACGGCGGTACTGACAACGCCTACTTCTACGATTCCGCCGGTAACGATCGGTACTACTACACAAACAGCTATTCGCTCTTCCGTGGTGAGAACAGCGAGTTCTACCACTTCGCGCAGGGGTTTTCCAACGTCGATGTTCATTCCGAAAATGGAGGTACGGATGAAGCGTTCATCTACGATATCGATTCCGATGACTCAGTTGCTGGAACGGGCGATTGGTTTCAACTAACGCACCAGACCGGAAACGCACGTCTGTCGGGCTTTTATCGCATCGTTGCCGAGAGCCAAGATGATGAAAGCCCCACCTCGGAAGTTCAGGCAGTCGACTATATTTTCGAGCAGGTGGGAGACTGGGATTGACCCTGGTTCGGACGGCCATCCTTCTCTAAGCAGCGCGACGAGAAGCGAGTTTACCTTGCAACGCCTGCTCGTAGGCGCTTTCAATACGCGACACGACGTGTTGAATGGTAAATCGACGATGAACTTCGTCGTGCGCGCGTTGCCCGCGGGCCCGTCGTAGATCTTCATCGGCAAGGAGCTTGACGAGGTTGTTCGCGAGTGCCTCAACGGCACCCGGTGAAGTCACCCAACCGGCTTCTCCATCGGCGGTCATTTCTGACAATCCGCTGATTTCCGAGCCGATCCAAGGAGTCCGCATCGCCATCGCTTCGATTATCGAGTTGGGGAACATCTCGCCTCGTACGGACGGTTGAGCGTAGATATCAAAACAGGCATGAAAATCCGGGCTTTCGAATCGCATCCCAGCAAAGTGAACACAATCCGATACGCCCAGTTCCGCGGCACGGCATTCGACGTGTTCCCGGGCCGGTCCGTCGCCGACCAGCAAGCAGGCGACGTGAGTAAATTGCTTTTTGACGCAGGCAATTGCCTCAACTAGAACGTCCTGCCCTTTACAGCCATTCATCGCTCCAATGTGTCCAACCACCACTCGATCGTGCAAGTCAAACTCCTTGCGGATCCTGGTCGAGTCGACCGTATCGGGATTGAACCGTTTTGGGTCAATACCGTTGTAGGTGACCGTAACGCGGTCTGGCGGAACGCCAAAATCGAGCAGCGTTTGCCGCGTGAATTCGCTCACCGCCAATAGTCGAGCGGGAGAGAACTTGTAGATCCAATTTCGCCATTGGAACCACTTCCGAAGTTCCACACCGCGAACACTCTGAACGAGTGGCAACGGATTCCGATTCCGAAGCGAGGCAAAGTAAGTGAGTTGTACGGACGTAGCGTTGTGGGCGTGAACCAACTCCACTTGCCGTTCACGAAGCACTTTTGCGATACCGGCGATCGCCTTTACCGAATTGATTGGACCTCGCTCTCCAACACGAAATCCGGGCACCACATGAAAGGCGAAGCCCGCCTCCTCTATCTCGTCTTGCAGTGCTCCGCCGCAAGCCAGAAAATCTACTTCGTGACCTCGCGACCGCAACTCGCGCGCGATCGTCAGGGACTGAGTGCCGGGACCGCTGTCTTCAAACTCAGAGCGAATTTGTAAGATCCTCAAGTTTCGCTCCCTGCGTTCTGGTCCATCATTAGCTCCCGGCAGAGTGAATCGTCGTTGGAATGGCTAGCGAGTTTCCCGGCGCGAGACGTCCGCTGTTCATTCTCATAAGTCTCTTCCGAGGAGCTTGAACTCCGGCAGCCAACCCCAACATCACCGCCACGATGATGCCTCGATTGGCACCATAGAAGTAATCGTTCACCATCCCCAGCACGACGAGCGTAACCAGGCAGTAAGCTGCAAAAAGCGCCTCGTGCCGCCGGCCAGCCCGGTAGTTTCCGACAGCAATCGTCCCCAACCCGATGAAGATCATTCCCAGGCAGACAAGTCCACCCACACCAATCTCCGCAGCAAAATGAGCGTAGGTGTTGTGTGGATGAGGATACGAGTTCTTCGACAGGGAATAGGTATCCAAGAGACTCTCCATTGTGCCCCATCCCCAGCCCGTCCATGGCCGCTCGACAAAAAGCGCATAACAGCTTTCGATCAGGGCGGTCCGCTCGATGTTCGAAAAGTTGCGTTCGGTATCGAAGAGTCTGCCAGCGACCTCCTGGACGGATGTTTGTTGGCTGCCAAGCAAGACGAGGATTGCGCAGGCAACAGCGCACTTAGCAAACGAGACACCCAGCAGCGATGAGAGCACGAAACTGCCTATCACGGCCAGCCCAAATCCAATTCCGGCTCGAGACTCGCCCAAATAGATGGCCCACAACGACACCATGATCACGACCCACCCAATCGCCGCCTTCCGCCAATCGGACACTGTCGAAATCCAGTAAACCGGAACGACCAATCCGCAAACGACCAGAATAAATGCCGCTTCGTTGGAGCCGATGAAATACCCGTCCTGTACACCGCGAGTACGGTAAATGAGGCCGAGGACAATTGCTAGAAAAAATGCTGATGCCATCAGGCTTTTTAGGATGTGCCTCAGGTGAGAGGCACCACCAACGGAGATTTGAAAAGCAAATGTCCCGATCAGACCGTAGAAGATAAACTCAGCGAACTGAAAGAGAGAGCGAGACGAGATTCCGTTGACAATAAGACTAATACTCGCCGCCACCAACCACACGGCCCAGGGGTAGAGGATCAGGTGAGGGACCTCGAACTGTCGCCGCCCGCGTTGGTCGCCTTGATCGCCTTGGAGTAAGTGGCAAACCAGCGACGCCACCAATGCGGCCCCAACTAGGTAGATGTGAGCTAGAGGAAGCAACACCAATTGCACGCCAACAACCGACCGAACGCCGCAGAAAGGAGCGGCAAATATCGACGCTATCATAGCTGCGTTCGCCAACAGAAGTAGGTGCTCAATCACCGGTCGCCCCCAACGTCAGCGCAGGGTTGGTAGCGGCAAAAAACCGCCGTCGCAGACATCGAAGACTGGTGGTGAGCACGATACTCACGCCGCAGGGCGTCATATTTGCCAGGTTTTTTTGAGTAGCCGAGTTCGATGTCCATCTCTTGCTCTCGAACATGTTCCACAGAATTCGATGCGGAGGATAGCAGAACAACCTCGGCTGGCAAAGTCGTTTTCCGAGCCGTCAGACTTCGCAACGGGAAGTCGATTTCGGCCGTTTTCACTCCGTCGAACACCGGTTCAGTTGACACCTTTCCGCAATAACACTGATGTAACGGTCTGCCAAATGATCCAAACGTCAGCAACAAGGCTCCACCGTCGCACGTAGTCCAGGTCAATGTCGCGTATTTCATTCGGCTTCAAATCACTGCGGCCGCTTACTTGAGCCATTCCCGAGATGCCGGGTCGCACCGACGCCCGCGTTGCCCGATCCGCCTCGGACCAGCCCTCGAGCTCAAACCCAACATAGGGGCGGGGACCGATCAAGCTCATGTCTCCAAGCAGGACATTAAATAGCTGCGGAAGTTCGTCCAGACTAGTACCTCGCAGCAATTTGCCCACGCTTGTGATGCGAGGATCATCGGTTGTCGTAAACTGTGGACCGCAACGATCGGCATCCATTCGCATGGATCGAAACTTGAGCACGGTAAATGGATGTTCGCCGACCCCAAGTCGCCGTTGCCGGTAGAGAATAGGCCCAGGTGAATTCCATTTGATGGCAAGTGCGATCAATCCCATGAGCGGAAGGACCGGGACAATGATGACAGAAATAGCAATAACGTCAAAAACTCGTTTTGCCCATCGACCGCTACGTGGTCTGATCGACGAAATTGCTGTCATGCGGTTGTTCCTTCAACACACGATTTGAATCAGGCGGCGCGAGACTCTGACCACTCTGGCAATTGTTCAACTCCCAAGTCGGCGAAAGTCGGCGCCGTTTGCAACGATTGATCTACATACATACGGAACCAAAGCTCCAAAGCTACAAATGCCCGAATCGCCCGTGTATGGTCCGCAGCCATCGACATGTGCTCGTCGACGACCGTTTTCAACTGCCGTTGATCGAATATGCCACGGTCGCGCGACGAAGGGCTGCAAAGCACTTCCCGGACAAGAGGCTGTAACGGTCCGCGAAACCAATCACCCACAGGCATTGAGAACATCTGTTTGGGTCGGTGGACAATGTCGTGAGGCAACATGGTCTCGGCAACTCGCTTCAAGACCGCTTTCGTTTCTCCATCCCGAAGTTTCACTTGACCTGGCATCCGAAAAGCGAGATCCACAACTCGGAAGTCCATAAAGGGCGAGCGAGCCTCAAGGGAAACAGCCATTGCCACTTTGTCGGGTTTCACCAAATTATTGCCAGGCAACAATTGAAGCGTGTCAAATGCGAGTAGTTGGTTGACTCGGTCGGCATCCGGATAAGCAGCAAGCCGTTCCTCAACAAACCGTGACGATGCCTCCAGGTGAACTCTCGATAACATTTCATTCGAATACAACTCATGTCTCTGTGCAGCGTTGAGGAGACTCACTCGATTGGTGACACGTTGAACAAACTCATTGTCGGACAACGTACCGATGTCCTCCGTCAAAATCGATCGGTGCAAATCGTATCCAGCAAATAGTTCATCACTACCATCCCCGGTCAGCACGACGGTCAAGTCCCTTTTCGCCAACCGACTCACATGAAAAGTTGGTAGAAAAGAAATATCGCCGTGTGGCTGATCATTGTGGTACAACACACGCGGCCACTCGTTGAACAATTCCGACTTGACCCTGTCGACGCAATGATCCGTACCGATGGCCTCTGCGGCTTGTTGCGAGTAGATTTCGTCGTGAAATCGGCAATCGCCAAGTCCGACACAATAGGTTTTCACGGTGCGCGAAGTCTGCTCAGCCATCAGTTTGACAATGACCGAACTGTCGAGCCCACCCGACAAGAATGCTCCTAGCGGAACGTCGGATCTCAATCTCAATCCAACAGCGTCACGAAGCGTATCGTGCAATTCGTGCTGCCAATCAGCGTCCGTTCGTTGCTCTTCCGAGATCTGCAGCTTCCACCAAGCTTCAATATCGGTTCGATCCGGGCGGATATGCCACACGGTCCCCGGCATCACATGCTGAATGTTCTTGAAAATGGTGAGCGGAGCAGGAATATAGTTGTAAGTAAGAAACGCGTCGACTGCGTCCCAGTCCACTTCCACCGGCACGCCAAATGCCAACAGAGACTTAATCTCCGAAGCGAACAGCAGACGAGTTCCGTCGTCGTAGATATAGAGCGGCTTTTGGCCCAGGCGATCGCGATAGATCGACAACACCTGTTCACGGCGATCAAACACCGCGATCGCGAACATTCCGTTGAGTTGATCGACAAATCTGCGTCCATCTCGTTCGAACAGTCGCAATAAGACCTCGGTATCGCATTTCGTACGACACCCTAGCCCGGCGGATAATTCGACGAAATTGTAGATCTCGCCATTTTGAACAATGACGGATTGACCGTCGTCGGAAACCATCGGTTGGTGTCCAGCGGCCACGTCCAGGATGGCCAAACGGCGGTTTGCCAAAAACACGCCATGCTCAGAGAACACGCCCTCATCGTCCGGCCCTCGGTGGGCCATTCGCTGACAGGCTGATTCAATCTCTTTCGCACAAAATGGTCGACCCGTACGGTCGAACCCACCAACGATACCACACATGTCTCTTGATCCTTGCGTTCAGCAATTGCCTCGACGCGTGTTTCTATGCGGCGACAGAGGCCTTTTTGAAAGCCACAACCTGCCGAACTCGCCGCACAAACTCGGATCGGTCAGCTTCAATCTCTTGTAGATTCCTTTGAAGCAACTCGGCTTCTGCCTGTTTCAACTGCGCCATTTCGTCTGGAAAGTCGACCTTTGCTCGCAAGTCAGCCAGATTCTTAGCACGGTGATGAAAATCTCGGGAGAGAATTGTGGCGATCGCCCCAACTCGCAAATATTCACCGAGCACCATCTTACCTGGGATCAGTCCGCCGGCCGCGCGAGCGACTCCGCCAACACCGAAAGGCATTGAAGCCTGATGACATGTTTCTGCTACTTTATCAATCAGACCATTCGCGACCGACTCAAACAAGAACGACAATCCTAAATCCAATCTCAGATCGTTAAGGCCGAAATGAAGCTGCTCAATCCCCTCAAGCGCCACGATGCGTTGCAAGTCTTGGACGGCTCCGACCGTTTCGACAAGCGGTATGATGGGAACGCGTCCACCGACAAAACGGATTACCTGCTCAAGCTCCAATGCTGAGCGGAACATTGGGAGCATGAGCAACTCGGCACCCGCGTCGATACAGAAATCAACTTCGTTGGCTGTACCTGCATTCAATGGATTGATTCTGACCAGCGTTCGAGCGGTTTCCAGAGCTTGGCGAACGACGGGAATTGACTCACGATCATGCTGTGACATGACCGTATCGTGTCCTCCTTGCCGCTCCTGTTTCCCCATCACCTCAAGATCAATGAATGCAAAAGAGACTCCGAATTGATCGATAAAGGCGGCTACGTCTCGGTCGTCCGTGATAAAGAAGTATTTCACCTACCCAGCTCCACTACTTGTGTACTAGAGGAAATCTCAAAAGTCGCTGCATCACATCGAAGGCTCTAGGCTACTCGCTTGAACCGATCCGTTTGCATCACGTCTTCCAACGCATCGACAACACGCCCCGCCGCATCACCTGCAGCAGGCAACTCGTTTCGAGCTATCTGAAGCGTTTCTGCAACTGGCCCTGGCGAGGTCACCTCGTCGATGGCCGATTCCAGTTGTTCTAGTCGGTCGATTCGGTGGGCAATTCCCATCGACTCGTAGGGTGCCATGGCGTCGTAGTGAGGATACGAATCAGCGTAGACTCGATACTCAGGATTGGTAAACGACATCTTGATGACTGGCTTGTCTAGAAGTGCCGCTTCGATCCCGGTTGTGGAGACGGTGACCAGCACGACATCAGAGCCGGCGATCTGCGCCGCACAGTCCACCCGATTATTCGCAGCAATGACACCTGTCGGCAGGTCGGCAAGATTGGCCACGGTATTGGGATGAGGACGATAGACAATAGCCAAATCGGGTCGCTTTGTCGCCAGTTCACCTAGGCTCTTGAGTATCTCCAGACGATCGCGATCCTCCAGGATGGAGGTGGCCGTCCAAAGGACGACCTTGCGTTCTTGATGAGGGTCAACCGAATCACGCCAACGGCGAGAATCCTTTCGAATGGTGAGCGAGAAGAGCCGATCGAACGCCGGATTCCCTGTGACCACAACCTCATTCGCACCGCGCCCCCGACTGAGGAAATCGTCACGAACCAAATCCGACATGACAAGCACTCGGTCGGCGTAATCCGCCTCAAACATATATGGCCATTCCCGTCCAAATAGATCGATGATTGATACGGAGGGAATTCCCATGGTTTTAGCGGCCATGATCGCGGCAAGCTCGGCGCGAGGGGAACTGGTTGCCACGACAAGATCGGGTTGCACTCGAGACAACAAACGCTTCAGAGGTCCTTTCGGCAAGAATGCCTGCCGTTTTCGCTCATTATAGTCCAATTTGGCTTGCTCAATTCCGACGCGTTCCTCCAAATCAGCATAGCTCAACCCGAGGTAAGCCACGGTCTCCGCGAACGGTATACCGGTCCCTTGGGTATGATTCTCGGCGGCAAGTTGACGCCCTTTCTCTAACGCGTCGTCGTCGTACGGCTCGACTAGGTCGGCAAACCCCAAATAGGGAATCCCCTCCTGTTGGAGCCGTGGCCCTGCCGTCGTGAGCCCCAAGACCGTCATGTGGCAGATTCCGCGACTCTTCATTTCGCGAATGATTGGAATCATCATGGCCACATGGCCGCCACCGTAGGTCACAAGCAAAACGCGTTTCATTAGTCTGTCCCTTACATCCGTGTTAGACAATGCTCAGGCCGCTGCACTTCGACCCGTTCCTTCTTCCCAAATCGGGTGCCTCAGCTTCCACTGCCCATCCTCTTGTTTCCACAAGTGAGGCGAGCGTCCGGCATCACACAACTCAATAAATCGCTCCGGTGTCATGCCGATATAGTCCATGATTTCCTGAAAGTACTTCTTGGGGAATTCGCCATCAAATCGCTTCACCAAAGCGACACCCTCTTTCCGAGTAAGATGTCGGTTGCGAATCTCCTGCGCCGCATCATAGCTGGCACGCCCGATACCGAACTTGATATATGTGGTGTAGTAGTGAAATCCGTCAATCTTGTCGTCCAGGCTGTTGTACTTGCTGTAAGTCCCCTCGGTGCGGAACGGATTAGCCTGAAATCCCGTATGTTCCACCGCGTAGTAGTAGGCTTCCTGCGGGGTCCATTTCAGATAGTAACCCAAGTAGTGCACGTCGACCTCGGTCCGATCGAACAGTGACGCATCGGCTGGCATGTAGGGACTCAAGTCAGATTCACTCAGTCCGTGGTCTCGAATCAGCTCGTCATAACGAACGCCTGCCAGCCGAATTCCGTCGCGGTTTTTCATCGAGTGGTACGAACTGTCTCGAAGCGACTTGTTGTTGTCGGCGATTGGGTTGCCATATTCGGCTTCGTTTTCGCCGTAAAACACCAATGAAATTCCCAGTTGCGCCGCGATCTTGGGACCAAAATTCTTTTGCCCTAAAATGAATGTCTGAAATGGGTGCAACAGATTCTCGATAGACAACCGCGTCAGCAACTTCATGACTTGTGGATTCTGATTGTAGGAGATGTTGTCAAAACCTCCCACGTCCAGCCAACTGCGGAAGTTCTGCCAGCCGATGTCGGTGTATCGAATAGGTGGCCAAGTGACTGTCAGCGGGTGCATGCCGTATTTGTCTTTGAGGATGTGGGCTTGCAGGCAGCTATCCTTACCACCGCTGCCCGGGACAAGGCAATCGAAACTCCCGTCCGTACTGCGGTATCGGTCCAGTAATTGTAGAAGCTGTTGTTCACGGTCGTTCCAATCGATCCCAGAGTGCTTGAACTCGCTGTGTTGGCAAGCCTCACAAACACCGTCATCGCTGAAACCGATGGTGCCAATTTTTCGATTCGCCGAGTTCTTAAATTCGGGTGTCGATGAAGGTCGTTGATTGGAAATGACACATTTCCGACAATAGGCAACTTCGTTCGGTAGACCGTACAGTGCTTCCAGCGATTCATGCGACATGCTTGCCATCCTCCTGTTGCTGCTGCGACCGAATCATGGCAGCGATGTTCTTGTACACTTTGTTGCCGTCGGCCGCAGACCGCTCGGGATGATACTGAAAAGCAATGACGTTTCCCTGTTGCACTGCGGAACAAAAACGTCGGTTTCCATACGTCGTCTCAGACAATACGACTCGCCGGTCATCCGGCTCAATACAATACGAATGGACAAAGTAGAAATAGGTGCTCGGCGCGATGCCCTTCAGAGGAGACTCATCCCAGCCTGCGCCGCTTGGGTTCGGTAGCTCCACACGATTCCAGCCCACGTGGGGGACTTTGAGCGTCCCACGTTTCCCCTGAGGCGCATCAAGATGAACAACTCGACCCGGTATGATCCCCAATCCTTCATGACAACCGAACTCTTCACTCTCGGTCATCAGTAGTTGCAGACCAAGGCAAATTCCGATCAGGGGCTTCTCCGAC